>JADQBV010000398.1 GCA_016278415.1 Halanaerobiales bacterium | reverse complement strand
CAATTACTTCCAAAATTGAAAAAGCAAAATTGCCCACACATATAGAAATTTCCGCTAAAAATACAAACTTGGAGAAAGACTCTGTAATACTATTAGAACAGATAAGAACTATAGATAAGAAAAGATTACAACGACATATTACACATCTTGATGATAATATTATTAATAAAGTAAATGAAGCAATTGAAATTAGTTTAGGGGTAATTGAACTCTAATATTTGTATTAATAATTATATTATTTGAACTATTTTTAAACTAGCATTAATAATTTTAATGAATTTAATTAAATGAATATATCTGGACTAATAAAACCCATTAAAAGTGGGTTCTTTTTTTGATTAAATTAATACTGTAATATATAATAAGGAAATAGAATAATGGAAATTTTGTAAGAAGTATAAGGGGAGGAAAGGAAATTTATGAAGGCAATTATCAATGGTAAAATAATTACAATGGCCGGTAATACTGTTGAAAAAGGGGTAATTCTAATAGAGAATGGTAAGATTACTGCCGTGGGTGAAGATATTGAAGTTCCTACTGGGGCAGAAGTAATAGATGCCTCTAATAAAATTGTTTTTCCAGGAATGATTGATGCCCATACTCATGTTGGAATTGGGGAAGATGGTCTTGGTTGGGAAGGCCGAGATTATAACGAGATGACTGACCCAATAACACCTCATTTACGGGCGATTGATGCAATCAATCCTGTTGAAGATGGAATAGTAACTGCCAGGAAGAATGGTATTACTACAGTAATGTCTGGACCAGGGAGTGCTAATGTTATCGGTGGTGAAAGTATTGCGATTAAAACAATTGGTACAGTTGTTGATGATATGATTATAAAAAACCCAGTTGGTATTAAAGCTGCTTTCGGCGAAAATCCTAAAAGGGTTTATACAGATAGGAAAAAGTTACCTACAACTAGGATGGGGACAGCCGCTTTGTTGAGGGAGACTCTCATGAAGGCAGAAGATTATTTGATTGAAAAAGAAGACAAGGCTGACAATAAGGAAGCTTTCAAACGCGATATTAAGAATGAAAGTTTAATAAGAATATTAAAAAAAGAGTTACCTTTAAAAAGTCATGCTCACCGTGCTGATGATATAATGACAGTGCTGAGAATTGCAAAGGAATTTGATATAAATGTAACCTTAGAACACTGTACGGAGGGTCATCTAGTTGCTGACAAGATAGCTGAGGCCGGTGTCCCAGCTATAGTAGGTCCAACGTTAACAGGTAAGGTTAAAGTAGAGCTTAAAGATAGAACCTTTGAAACCCCAGGGATTCTTGCTAAGGCTGGTGTAAAGGTAGCCCTAATGAGCGACCATCCAGTTGTGCCAACAGAAAATCTTCCTATCTATGCTGCCTTGTCTGTTAAAGCTGGTATGGATGAAGAGGAAGCGCTAAAGGCTATTACAATTAATGCTGCTGAAATACTAGGTATAGATGATCGAGTTGGAAGTATTAAAGTAGGGAAAGATGCTGATATAGTTATTTTTGATGGTCATCCATTAGATATTAAAACAAGTGTAGTTACTGTCCTTATTAATGGAAACATTGTTGAAAATTAAGCATTGTTAATATACAATTATACACTTAAAAACCATAGTTGATATCAATTAAGGAACAAGATATAGTTGGAGGTATTTGATATGAAAAAAAATATTGGTTCTGTTAATGCTTTGTTTCCTATACCAGATGTAATTGTAGGAACTAAGGTTGACGGGAAAGTTAACTTTTTAAATATTGCATATGTTGGAATTGTTGATAATAATATAATATCTGTTAGTCTTAGTAAAAATAAATACTCTGCTCGTGGACTTACTCAAAACAAGACCTTTAGTGTAAATATGATTTGTAAAGATATGCTTGTAGAGGCAGACTATGTTGGTATAGTTTCAGGAAAAAAGGTGGATAAATCAGGTGTATTTACTGTTTTTGAAGGTCAATTACTTGGAGCGCCGTTGATAGAAGAGTCACCTATTGCTATGGAGTGTGAGCTAATAGATACTAAGGAAATGGATACACACATTGTTTATTTTGGTCAAATCAAAAATACTTATTGTAATGAAAGTGTTTTAGATGAAAATGACAATATAGATATTGTTAAAGCCAGTCCATTATTATATGCTAGTAAAAAGTATTGGTTACTTGGTGAGGAAGTTGCTAAGGCCTGGACGATTGGAAAGAAGTACAAAAATAAATAATGCTAAAAAAATAGTTGTTCTAAAAATCTTTAAAATCTTTGAAGGAAAATGTTTTTCTTGACAGATTAAGTAAACTAGTATATAATTATACATTAACAGAAAGATATAAAAGGAAAAACTGTGAACAGGAATCATTAAAATGTAGTTATTTAAGCGAATCAGGGATGGTGGGAGCCTGAAAATAACAATTTTAATTGACCCGCCTGGGAGTTGTGAGCTGAACTTAAGTAAGCTTAATCGGTTATCAACCGTTATATTGATAGGTTATTTCAAGGGTGTTTTCTACATAATAGTACTTATAAACTAATAATATAATATTAGCAAGTTATATTAATTAAGAAGAGATACTTATGGAATAATTATTTGAGTGGATTTGGTCATTAATTGGCTAATCAACAAGGATGGTACCGCGAGTATAACCTCGTTCCTAGACAGGAACGGGGTTTTTTTGTGTGTCTCGTAAATACAGGAAATAATAGGTGAGAAACCTATCCGATATATGGTAAAAGGTAGATTTTAAAAATTTAATTATACAGGATGATACATATGGAAAAGAAATTTTATAAAAAAATAGTAATTAAAATAGGAAGTAGTTCTTTGACACATAATGGTGGGAAATTAAATCTAGGTAGAATAGATCATTTTCTCCGCCAGATGGTTGATTTAAAGAATCAGGGTAGGGATATTTTATTTGTAACCTCCGGTGCTATAGGCGTTGGCATGGCTGAGTTAGGGCTCAAAGAAAGGCCTAATTCTATACCGGAACAACAGGGTATGGCAGCTATCGGTCAAGCACAACTTATGGCTATTTATAATAAATTTCTCCGGGAGTATGGTGAAATAGGGGCACAGGTTTTATTAACATCCAGTGATTTGGAAAACAGGAACCGTTATTTAAATGCCTATAATACCATGGAAAGTTTATTAAAGAATGGAGTCATTCCGATTATTAATGAAAATGATACAGTAGCAACCCAGGAAATTAAATTTGGTGAAAATGATACATTATCCGCCCGTGTTGCTGGTTTAATGGAAGCTGATCTTTTAATAATTTTATCTGATATTGATGGCTTATATAACGGAGATCCCCGAGTTAATAAAGATTTGAAGGTAATCAGTAAAGTAGATCAGATAACTAATGAAATAGAGGAGATGGCAGGGGGAAGGGGTAGTAGTATAGGTACAGGTGGTATGCATACCAAAATAGAAGCTGCTAAGATTGCTGTTAATTCAGGTATTTTAATGGTAATTGGTTCTGGTCACAATAGATATACAATATCTAATATTGTTAAGATGTTGGAAGAAGAAAATGATTTTTCAATAGGTACTACTTTTTTACCACTTGAAAAATCACTTAATAAACGTAAACACTGGTTGTTGTATAATCCTACAGTTTGCGGTAGTATTGAGATAGACACAGGGGCTGAAAAAGCATTGTTGAAGAGGGGCAAAAGTCTACTTCCAGGTGGAATAGTTAAAGTTACTGGTCATTTTGAGCAAGGGGATACAGTTGCTATCCTAAACTACAGTGGTGAACAGATAGCTAAGGGTTTAGCTAACTACTCTTCAGAAGAAGTTAGTGTTATTAAGGGACATCATTCAGAGGAAATAATTTCACTTCTTGGGTATATCAATAGGCCGGATGTAATTCACAGAGATAATATGGTTATAGATGTTTAATAACTTTCATTTTATAAATTTAATACTATAGGAATTTTTAGGCCTAAGACTTCTCATTACTATTGAAAGGTTAATCTTTCTACAGTAATCCGGAAAATTTTACTGGTTTATATTAGTATTAAGAAAATATTTTAGAATATTGCTTATTAAAAAAGGGGGAATTGGTAGTGAGTATTAGAGAAGAGGTTGTAAGTCAAGCAGTAAAGGCAAAAGAAGCGGCCAGGAAACTTGCTAATGTATCTACTGAGGTAAAGGATAAGGCATTATTAGAAATAGCTGATAGCTTAGAGAGCTCAACAGCTATAATAATTGTAGAAAACAAAAAGGACATGGAAACTGGGGAAAAAGCAGGTTTGAGTAGAGCGATGCTAGATAGATTGGAACTAACTGAAAAAAGAATTAAGGGTATGGCTGATGGTCTCAGGGAATTGGTTAATTTAAAAGACCCTATCGGTGATGTCATTAAAATGTGGAAACGCCCTAATGGTCTACAGATTGGTCAGATGCGGGTACCATTAGGTGTAATTGGAATTATTTATGAATCAAGACCTAATGT
>JADQBV010000309.1 GCA_016278415.1 Halanaerobiales bacterium | reverse complement strand
AAAAAAAGGGGTTAGGGGTAAGTGGTTCGCCTTCGGCAAACAATCTGGTTACTAGTCATATGTAAGTTGACTAGTATTAAAAGTTTATATATTATGTTGATATGACTATATTATATTAGAAGAGTTATATTCAAAGTTACACCAAGATTGGATGATAACCCTTTATATTAATGCTGCTACTATAAAGGAATTGAAACTACTTTTTGAACATAATGAGGTGTTGTGAAATGAAAACTAGATATAAGTTTCTAATTGGTATTTTAGGTATCTTACTTATAATATCGGCAGGATTGGCTATTTGGTTATTAAATCCTTATGAGCCCATGAATTATGCAATGGAAGTTATGAATACCAGTAATACTGTAAAGGTTACTGATACTGATGAAGGTTGGTATGTATTTGAACCATTTGACCACAAGGTAAAAACTGGCCTTATATTTTATCCTGGAGGTAGAGTTAAGGCTGAGGCATATATCCCCTTAGCGTATAACATAGCTAAGTCAGGATATAAAGTGATCATTATACCTATGCCTGTTAACCTAGCTGTTTTTGGCATAAATAGAGCTGAAAGGGTTATGGATAAATATCAGGATATAGATCACTGGGTAATAGGAGGTCATTCTTTAGGAGGGGCAATGGCTGCACGATATGCCAATAATAACACATCTAAGATATCGGGCTTAATTTTATTGGCCTCATATCCTGCTGAGAGCGATGACCTATCTAATAGGAATATAAACATACTATCTATATATGCAACCAAGGATGGTTTTGCTACTCCAGAAAAGATAACAAGCTCCAGAGAGCTACTACCTGAGGATACTGTTTGGAAAGAGATTGTAGGAGGTAATCATTCTCAATTTGGTTACTATGGGTTTCAGTCGGGAGATAATAAAGCTGATATTAGTCGGAAAGAACAGCAGATTATAATTGTTAATACCGTTGTTGGATTTATGAATAATACTTAAATATTTCGTTAATAAGCAAATTCACTATTATAATACGCGATAAAATTAAATATATTTTACATATATATGGAGAAAAAGTGTTTTTTAACAAGGTGATTAGTAATTTTTGTATAATTATATATATAGATTACTTATAGAAATGGAGGTGAGATGGTGTTTAATAAGTTATTTGCACTAAAATTATTCGAAGGTTTTTCTATACAAAGATGGAATGATCGAATTAGACCTATTGATTTAAATGAGATGGATAGATGTGGCCATAAAATGATGATAGCTTATTTTATAGGAAAAATTGAAGAAAAAAGCGGTAGAGATATTAACTGGGAAAAAATAATCTATGGTGGTTTTTTTGAATTATTAAAAAAAATTATGTTATCTGATATTAAAGCTCCAGTCCATAGACGAATTAAGGAAAAGTATCCTAAGGAGTTTGAAAAATTAAACGATTGGGTAGTTGAGCAATATGAAATTTTAATAGAAGATAGTAAATTGTTAAATAAATTTAGAGAATATCTAGTTGAAAAAGAAAATCTAGATGATGTTAGTTTTAAGGTTTTGAGGGCAGCCCATAAATATTCTACTTTAAGGGAACTAGAGATTATTCAGAACTCCAACCCTTTATCAGATAGCTTAGATAAAATTAAAGATGAATTAGACGCTGATTTAAAAAAATTTAGGGATTTATCAGGACTAAAACAACTTTTGGAAAAAGAAAAACTGTATGATTTGCTAATCAAAATTGAACAGTTAAGATTTCAAGTAAGATGGAGTCAAACTCCAAGAATACCAAAGACCTCAGTAATTGGTCACTCTATGTTGGTAGCATGCCTTGCTTTTTTATTATCTAGAAATATAAATACATGTAATAAAAGGATATATAATAATTTCTTTTGTGGTTTATTTCATGACTTACCTGAGTCAGTAACAAGAGACATTATTTCTCCAGTAAAGAATGCTACAGATAATCTACCACAAATTGTTAAGAAAATTGAAGAAGAAATTGTTGAAGAAGAATTATTTCCTTTAATGGATAGTTATATAAAGAAAGAAATACTGTACTTTACTAAGGATGAATTTAAAAATAAAATATTAAATAATGGTGAGGTTGACATAGTTAGTTTTGAAGAAGTGGATGCGTTTTATAACTCAGATAAATATTCTCCACTTGATGGCAAACTAGTTAAATTAGCGGATGAAATATCTGTTTTTTTAGAGGCTTATCAGTCACAAGATCATGGTATACGATCTCATCATCTCGAACAGGGTTTGAATCATATATTGCGTAAATATAGGAATGAAAAGTCTATATGTGGAATAGACCTTAGAAGGTTTTTTAGAGAGTTTGAATAATAATTAATGAGGTGACAAAAATGGATGAAATTCCATGGGTTATTAAAGAACAAACTAAGATTAAACATGAATTATTGGAGAGTTATATATCACCTTGGATGGGTATTCTTTACAGCCATCAAAAAAGAACAAGAGGCTTACGTCAATTATTAATATATGTAGAGGGTTTCTCTGGTCCTGGTATTTATTACGAGAATGAAAATAAAGATTCAATGTGTAGTGGCTCGCCGATTATAGTGGCTGAAAAAGCGAATGAATACATAGATCTAGATCGCCAGAGACATTTTTTAATGTATTGTATGGATAGTAATCCTGAATGTGTGAATTTATTAACAGAAAAACTTGATAAGGCAAATAAATATAAGCAAGACTGGAAGGTGTATAATGCCATTTTTGAAGAGAAAATAGGCGATATAATACAAGATATAAATAGACGTGGTTTATCTGGGTACCCAATCTTCTTCTTTTTAGACCCATTTGGATACACTGGATACCCCATAAATATAATTAAAAAGATATTAGAATATGAAAGAGCAGAAGTGTTTATTAACTTTATGATTTACGATATTGTAAGATTTTGTAAGGAAGAAGAATATAAAGAAAAATTAATTGAACAATTTGGTTGTGATGATTTTATTAAAGCGGGTGCTATAGAAAATTCAGAAGAAAAGCAAGCATTTCTTTTAAATCTTTATGTTAAGAATCTATATGAAATAGCTAATGCAGAGTTTGTTATGCCATTTAGAGTAAACACACCAGATATGGGAACTAGGCCTAGATTTTACTTAATTCATGCATCTAACCACTTAAAAGCACTAAAGACAATGAAAAATGAAATGTATAAATTAAGTGAATCTGAGTATAGTTTTGAGGCTATCGGAGTTTCATCACAATTAACTCTTTTTGAGGATCCCAATAAAGTCGAGCTAAAAGATGCTTTGTTAGCTTATATTAAGGACAGGAATCCTCAATATATCCCTTATACTGAAATAGAAAATTGGGCTTATGCTAAAACTAGTGGTGTTTCCAGGACAATAAAAGATACTTTGGTTGAACTTGAACAGCAGGATAAAAAAATTGAAATAAAAAGAAAACCTAGACAAAGAACTACTACAGTTACACCTGGTGCTAAAATTAAATATTTAGGAGATGCAGATTAATAATGAGCAAGACATCAAAGATTGAATGGACAGAGTCTACTTGGAACCCTATTACTGGGTGTGAAAAGGTAAGTCCTGCCTGTATAAATTGTTATGCTGAAAGATTTGCGGAAAGGTTTCGTGGAGTCGAAGGGCATCCATATCAACAAGGATTTGATATCAAATTATGGCCTAATCGGTTAGAGTGGCCTAAAAAATGGAAAAAACCAAAGAAAATATTTGTTAATTCAATGTCTGATATTTTTCTAGAATGTATCCCAGATGATTATATTAAAGATATATTTAATGTCATGTTAAATGTGGATTATCATATATATCAGGTTCTAACTAAAAGAGCTGAGAATATGTTCAGGTGGTGTAGTAAAGAAAAAATTAATATTCCTAATCATATATGGATGGGTGTAAGTGTAGAAAATCAAGACTATGTTAAAAGGATTACGTATCTTTCAAAAATTATAGCTCAGGTTAAATTTGTTTCGTTTGAACCATTACTAGGCCCAATAGAACTGAATAGTGAATTGCTGTCCAGTATTGATTGGGTAATAATTGGAGGAGAAAGTGGTCCTAAAGCAAGACCCATGAAGGAAGAATGGGTAGATTTACTTTATGAACAATGCAAGCAATATAATGTACCGTTCTTTTTTAAACAGTGGGGTGCATACAATAATGAAGGTAAAAGAGTGGGCAAAAAGAAATCTGGAAGATTATATAGAGGTAAGGAGTGGAATCAGATGCCTACAGTGCATTCGGAAAAAACATGATATAAATTTATATTTGCCGCAATTCTTTCTTAAATCAGTTGAACATATTTTCATTAGATTTTCCTTGTCATTGCAGGAAAATCTTTTTTTTTGGGCAATATATAAAGTAGTACACAAATTGGCCCGATTTAGAAGGAGAAGTGACAATATATGCATAATCAACTTAAGTATAGCACTGCAATTAAAACTAAACCATTCTTATATGTAGAATTAAAAAAAATG
>JADQBV010000234.1 GCA_016278415.1 Halanaerobiales bacterium | reverse complement strand
TTGCAGTTGTTGTGCTCAATTATTTAACTGAAATATATACTGAAGTACTTGACGATCAAGAGATAGTCAAAAAAGCAAAGCGCTTAGCTGGAGATATCAAAAAGGGTATCGAAGAATATGGCATTATAGATCACCCTACTTATGGCAGAATGTATGTATATGAAACAGATGGCTATGGCAATTACAATTTGATGGATGACGCCAATGTACCTAGCTTGTTATCTATGCCCTATTTAGGATACTGTGCTATAGATGATCCGGTTTATCTAAACACAAGGAGTTTTGTGTTAAGTGAGGATAACCCTTATTATTATAAAGGCAAGGCTGCAGCTGGTATCGGTAGTCCTCATACACCAGAAGAATATATCTGGCATATTGCTCTAGCTATGCAGGGATTAACCACAAATGATAGAGATGAAAAGGAGGAGATTCTGAATTACCTTGTTAGCACTGATGCAGATACATCTTTAATGCATGAGGGCTTTCACTGTGATGATCCATCTCAGTTTACTAGGCCCTGGTTCTCTTGGGCAAATAGTATTTTGTGGAATTTGTATTAGACTATTGCGCTATGGGCGTTCACACTTAAAGTTTAAAGGAGGAGAACTATGTTTTTCAAAATAAAAAGAATACAATCTCGTATAAATGAACTAGCAAAATACCGTTATAAGGATAATATTTCGGTACCACTATTCGACTGCCTGGTAGATAAAGAATATAGGGTTGCTGAAAAACCCCCTCTTAATGCTGATTGGCAAGAGATCAAAGTTGGGGATGATTGGCAGGGTAGGGATCACTATTTATGGTTAAGGAAAGAGATAGAGATACCTGAGGAATGGGAAGGAAGGACTATTCTAGGGAGATTTGATTTTGGTAAAACAGGGGGTGGCAATAATTCTGGTTTTGAATCCCTTTTATTTATCAATGGGAAACCCTATCAGGGTGTAGATTCCAACCATCAGGAGGTATTCTTCCCTGAAGGTTTAGTAGGGAAGGTTGAACTTACATTCAAGCTATGGTCTGGTCTGGAAGGTGGAGGGAAGCCAACCCCTCAACAACATAAATTAAAACTGGCTGAAATAGCCTGTCTTGATCAGGCAGCAGACGATCTGTATTATACGGCCAAAGCCGTTCTTGAGACCATAAAAGTTCTGGATGAAAACTCGCCGGAGAGAATAGAACTTTTAAAGATTCTGGACGCTGCTATCAGGGAGATCGATTGGTCAAAACCTGCTTCTGATCAATTTTATAATTCTATAGAGGAAAGTAATAACCTTCTAAATTCTAAACTGGAAGGCCTGGAAAAGAAACATCCGGTAACAGTTACAACTATTGGACATACTCATATAGATGTAGCCTGGTTGTGGCGCTTAAAACACACTAGAGAAAAGTGTGCCCGTTCTTTCTCAACAGTTCTTCGATTGATGGAGAAGTACCCAGAATATATATTTCTACAGTCACAACCACAGTTGTATGAGTATATAAAAGAGGATTATCCCGATATATATCAGCAAATAAAAGAGCGTGTGACAGAAGGAAAGTGGGAAGTTGAAGGAGGTATGTGGTTAGAGGCTGATTGTAACTTAACCTCTGGGGAATCTTTGGTCCGCCAACTCCTAATGGGTACCCGCTTTATGGAAAGGGAATTTGGTGTCAAGTGTAAATATCTCTGGCTACCTGATGTTTTTGGTTATAGTTGGGCCTTACCACAAATTATGAAAAAGTCTGGTATTGAAACCTTTATGACTACCAAGATTAGTTGGAATCAGTACAATAGAATGCCCCATGATCTCTTTAATTGGAGAGGAATTGACGGTACTGAACTTTTAACCTACTTTATTACTACACCTGACCCTGGAAATAGTTCCATATATTATACCTATAATGGTCAGATTACACCTGAAACTGTAAAAGGCATTTGGGATAATTATAATGATAAGAATATTAGTCAGGAATTACTTTTATCCTATGGATACGGTGATGGGGGTGGGGGGGTTAACCGAGAAATGTTAGAAATGCGCCGCCGTCTGGATAAAATACCTGGTTTACCGAATGTCAAAAACGGTCGTGCTGGTGATTTTTTCGAAAAACTACACAAGCAGGTTGAGGAAAGTGACCAGTATATACATACCTGGGATGGGGAATTATATTTAGAGTACCATCGTGGTACTTATACTAGTCAAGCTGATATCAAAAGGGCAAATAGGAAGTTAGAACTCTTGTACAGAGAAGCCGAATGGTTATCAGTATTAAATAGTCTGGCAACAAGAGATTGGAAGGATTATCCTCAGGGTGAGTTAAATAACGGCTGGAAGATTATCTTGCGCAACCAATTTCATGATATTATCCCTGGTTCTTCAATCAACGAAGTATATGAAGATACTCGGGAGGAATATAGGGATGCCTTTAATATTGGATATAGAGAATTAAATAACAGTCTAAACAATCTAACAAAAAATATTGAATATAAGAAAGTTAATAGTAATGTAGAAAAAGGTTATTACTATACGGTCTTTAATTCTGCTTCCTGGCAGCTCACTGGCTATATAGAGATTCCTGTAGAAGAATGGAATAGTAAAGGCAGCTGGGTAGATATTAACGGAGAAAAATTAACAGCAGAAAAGACAAATGATAACTGGATAATTGAAGTAAAAGACATACCATCTATGGGTTATACATTAATTGAATTTAATGATCAAAATAATCTTACTAATGGTCACACTACACCTTTTAAAGTTAGTAATAATGGTATCACTACTCCCTTTTATGATATTGAATGGAACCAGGAAGGTCAGTTAGTTAAGCTGTACGACAGGGAGAATAAAAGGGAAGTCCTTGCGGCCGATAGTAGGGGTAATGTTTTACAGGTTTTTGAAGATAAACCCTTGGCCCATGATGCATGGGATATAGATATTTTTTACCAGGAAAAAATGAGAGAGGTTTCATTACTCAAGAAAATAGAAGTAGAAACTATAAACTCTCTATTTGCAGTAATCTATTTTGAGTGGGAGTATATGGATTCTGTTATTAAGCAGAAAATGAAACTATATGCAGATAATCCCAGAATAGACTTTTTAAGTGAGATAGATTGGCATGAACAGCAGCAGTTGTTAAAGGTTGCATTTCCAGTAGATGTACGCGCTACTGAAGCCACCTATGATATACAATTTGGCAATGTTAAGCGACCTACCCACTGGAATACAAGCTGGGACTTTGCTCGCTTTGAAACTGTAGGACATCAATGGGCTGACCTATCAGAAACAGCATATGGAGTGAGTCTCTTAAATGACTGTAAATATGGCTATGATATTAAGGATAATGTAATCAGATTATCTTTGATTAAATCAGCTAAACATCCAGATCATAAAGCTGATCAGGGTATGCACAAATTCACCTATTCCTTATTACCACATAGGGGTGATTGGCTTAAAGGAGAAACAGTTAAATCTGCCTGGGAATTAAATAACCCTCTAATTGCTAAAGTTGGCAAAGGCAAATTGCTTCAATCACAAAATTCTAACAATAGTAAAGAGCAATTTTCCCTATTCAATATCGATGTTGATAATGTCATCATTGATGTTGTTAAAAAAGCTGAAGATAATAATAAGATACTGTTAAGACTACATGAGTATACTGGTGCTCGCTGCTCAGTAGGTATTGATAGTGATTTGGAAATAGAATCATGGCAGGAATGTAATTTACTTGAAAAACCAGTAGGTGAAAGGGTTAATAAAGATAAAATTGAATTTAGAATTAAGCCATATGAAATAAAGACTTTTTTGGTTGATATGAATTAAATAAGCAAAGACTCCCTACTTTTTTAAATAAAACAGGGAGTCTTATAAAAATATTATATTTATTCTACATCATCTGCTTCTGAAACCTTAGCTGCTTCAAAATCATTTCTGAGTTGTCCAATATTATAACGGTTCTTGGAAGTACTCATATTAAGGAAATTAATGTCATCTGTCATATTAACTAGTTTACCATCTATTTTAGCTACTTTGATATTTAACTTGTCTAATTCGGCTTTGTGAATGTCTGCTTTGTGCTCTAGTGCCCTTAATATTTGAGTATTTTCATCTACTTTAGTCTCTAAGCTTCCAACCCTTGAATCCAGCTTATCTACTTTAGTCTCTAAACTTCCAACCCTTGAATCCAGCTTATCTACTTTAGTCTCTAAACTTCCAACCCTTGAATCCAGCTTATCTACTTTTGAATCCAACTTATCAACCTTAGAATCCAACTTATCAACCTTAGACCCTAGCGTCTTGACCGTTGATAATATTTCTTGAAGGACTTTTTCCACAGCATTTCACCACCTTTGTGTTAGTCTATATATATCATTCTTTATTAAAAGAAAATATCCTTCTTCATTTCTGAATATTTCTCTCTTAGCCAGAGGCTTAAATCTTAGCAATGGTAGTTGTTCCTCTGATAACTACATCTACAGACACCACCAGTTTAATCGGTTTTT
>JADQBV010000241.1 GCA_016278415.1 Halanaerobiales bacterium | reverse complement strand
GGTCCAGAAACATGGGGTGCCCTTGGATATGAATGGTCTGGGAATCAAAGGCGGCAAGTAGTAAGAACTGCTGGTTCTCGAGGTGTTAGTAGGAACAATGATGTAGAAATGATTGCTCGTTTAGTTCACGCTGAAGCAAGGGCTGAGCCTTATGAAGGCCAGGTGGCTGTTGCAGCAGTATTATTGAATAGAGTTAATAGCTCCTCTTTTCCAAATAGTGTGAGTGGAGTAATATACCAGCCATTAGCCTTTGAATCAGTAGCAAATGGTCAATTTAATATTCCTCCCACTGAACAGAATCGTAAAGCAGCAAGGTCTGCCATAAATGGTTGGGATCCTTCGTATGGTTGTTTGTTCTTCTGGAATCCAACAAAACCAGTTAGCAGATGGATCTGGTCAAGGAGGATTGTTAGAAGAATAGGAGATCATGTATTTGCGATATAATATAAAAAAATGAAGCATAAATAAAGGAGGTCATTAAAATAAAAAGAACTTGGATTATTCCTGTATTATTAGCGTTAGTCGTAGCTGGAGTAGCCGGATACTGGGGTTATGATCAGTATCAGGAGAAAGAACAATTACAAGTATATATGGGTAATAAATATCAACAGTCTTTTTATGAATTAGTAGAACATGTTGAACAATTGCAAGTACTTATAGGTAAGAGTCTTGTTTCAACTTCACCAAGGCAAAATATAATGATTTTAACTGATGTTTGGAGCCATTCAAATACGGCACAAGCCGAGTTAAATAAATTACCTTTAGCGGCTCAAACTGTATATGATACTGCTAAGTTTTTGAGTCAGACAGGTGATTTTGCTCATGTAATGGCAAGGCAAAATGCTGATGGGAAGGTATTGACTGTTGAAGAAAGAAAGACCCTAAGTCAATTAAGGCAGCATGCTGTACGTATAACAGATAGTCTTCTCGAAGTAGAAAATGAGGTAATGGCAGGAAGAGTAAACTGGGTCGAATTGGTCAGAAATACTAGACAGAATTTAAATGAAGAAGAAGGTCAGGAAAAACCTGATGTAAATCTTGATGATATAAGGGATGAAATGACAAAAATACCTGTATTAATATATGATGGGCCTTTCTCTGACCATATATCTGACAGAAAACCTGAAGGAATGCAGGGTGAAGAGATAACAAAAGAAAAAGCACGAGATAAAGCAAGGGAAGTAATTGATATAGAAAATGTTGAAGATATATCTATATCTGAGGGTACAACAGTTAATAGTAAAGTGCCATCATTTAATTTTCAAGTAGATGTTGATGATGGTGTTTATTCAGTAGATATTTCTAGAAAAGGGGGTTATTTGGTAAGTCTATTAAATAATAGGGATGTCGCCAGTGCAAAAATTTCTCTGGAAGATGGAGTTGATAAGGCTAATAATTATTTAGCTCGTGTAGGTTATCCAAATATGGAACCAACCTATTCAGAAATAAAGGAGAATATTGCATATATATCCTTTGCCTATAAGAAAAACAACATTTTGTATTATCCAGATATAATTAACGTACAAATTGCTATGGATAATGGTCAGATATTTGCTGTAGAAGCCCTTAGCTATTTAATGTCACATCAGGAAAGGAATACTGAAAAACCCGAAATTTCTGAGGAAGAAGCAAGAGAGATGGCGTCTTCAACACTTGAGAAAATTGATAATATAAAACTAGCGGTTATTCCAAAGTCAAGTCTTCGTGAGGTATTAACCTATGAAGTGAGAGGCGTATCTGGTAATGAAACATATTTAATTTATGTAAACGCTGAGACTGGTAATGAAGAACAAATATTAAAAGTTATAATGGGTGAGCAAGGAACTTTCGCACTATAAGATAATTCCATAGATTTATTAATGATTTACTATAGATACTTTCTTAATCTTTATCAATATGGTATAATATTGTCAGAAAACTGATGAAAACACCGATGGGATTAAAGAATACTGGATTCAGAGTTGTGTTATTACTTCATATGAATCTAAGTTACACAATGAAACTTGGTGACTTTACTATAACCCTAAAGGATTACTTAAAGACCGATCAGGGAGTCGTAGTAACGCCGTTGAGGACAATATAGCATACTAAGTGGGAGATAAAATGGAGAAAGTATCTGTCGTAGCAACTAGGGAATATAATGAAAAAATATTAACTAAAAAAGTTAAAATATTATTGGATAGACTTGGTGGTTTAGAATTTTTCGTTAAGCCAGGACAATATGTATTACTAAAAGTAAATATGTTAATGGAAAAGCCACCAGAGGCAATGGTTACTACTAATCCTATTTTAGTCAAAATCATTGCAAGGATGATAAGGGAAATCGGGGCATATCCTATAATTGGAGATAGCCCCGGTGGTCCTTTTAATAAAACAATATTGGAAAGGGCTTATCAAGCAACTGGATTAGCAGATATAGCAAAGCAAGTAGATGCTAAACTTAACTACAATCTAGATCAGATAAGTGTTCCATATGATGGTTCCCTGGTAAAATCTTTTGTTTTAGGAAGCTATATTACAGAGGCAGATGTTGTAATTAATCTAGCAAAATTAAAGACACATGGTTTGACGATGATTACAGGTGCAGTGAAAAATTTATTTGGGGCTATACCAGGTCTTTTAAAAGCTGAATATCATCTTAAAATGCCTAAAATAGATCATTTTGCAGAGATGCTTATAGATTTATCATTATGTATTAAACCTACTCTTAGCATAGTAGATGGGATTTGGGGAATGGAGGGTGAAGGTCCGTCATCTGGTGAACCCAGGAATTTTGGCTATTTATTAGCTAGTGAATCTCCTCACGCAGTAGATGTCGCTGTCGCATTGTTACTGGGGATTACTCCTGTTAGCAAGGCACCGATAATCAAAGCCGCTGGAAAGCAAAAATTACCTGCTAGTTTAGATGATATTGAATTACTAGGTGATAAATTAATTGCTGCTAAAAACGTAAAAATACCAAAATTAATAGATAATTCTAATTTACTTGATAGAAAATTACCTGACTTTTTGGTAAGATTTTTAACACCGTTATTAAGGCCTAAACCGGTTTTTAATTATGATAAGTGTCTTGGGTGTGGAGACTGTTTTAGGAGTTGTCCCCCTAAGGCTATTACAATGGAAGATCATAAACCTGTTCTTTTATTAGAGGAATGTATCCGATGTTTTTGTTGTCAGGAATTATGTCAGTATCAAGCAGTAGATATTAAACGCCCTTTGTTGGGTAAGTTATTGGAAAAATATGGTGATAAAATGATTAAGAAATATTAGTATATGGATTTAATGAGGTGATTCGATGAAAATAGGCGTAATTTCAGACACACATATTCCTTCAAAAGTAAAAAAAATCCCTGAAATAGTTTTTGAGCATTTTAAAGATGTGGATTTAATAATACATGCTGGTGATATTATAGAGAAAAGCGTACTTAATATTTTGGCGCAGTGTGCTCCCGTTAAAGCGGTGTCAGGCAATATTGACCCATATCCTTTTAGAGAGGAACTTCCAGATAAGCTAGAGTTAAGTTTAGCTGGTTATGAAGTAGCTGTTATTCACGGACATAATGTAAGGGGTCATATTATGAATACATTAGGCTTCATATTTCCTGAAGCAGATATTATTATTTTTGGTCATACCCATAGGCCTTGTAATCAAATGATTAATAGCCAATTGCATTTTAATCCTGGTTCGGCAACAGATCGAAGAATGCAAAAAAAACATTCTATAGGAATTATAAATTTAGCTGAGAAAATTACTTCTAAGATAATTGAGTTTTAATAATTTAAATATGATTTTGCTTTTATTTACACTTTTCTAACCTGGCGGTACTTATTCTTACTTGTAGAGGCCTATAAATTGTGACTTAAAGACAGCCGGAGAATGAGTAATGCCATTTTTAAATATTAAAATTGGAGGTAATAAAAATGAGTGTTTATGATTTGTCTCATAGGTTGGCAAGGGTATTAAAAGATTCTAATGAATATTCTTCTTATTTGGAGATTAAGAAGAAGGTAATGAGTAATTCGAAAACAAAAGAAATGTTACTTAATTTTCAAAAAGAGCAATTTAAATTACAAAGTAAGGCTATGTCAGGACAAGAATTGACTGAAGAAGAAAAAGAGAAGTTTAATAAGCTAATGGAGATTGTTAAATTAAATAATGACATCCAAAAATATATGGATGCAGAATATCGGATGTCTGTAATGCTCAATGATATTCAAGAAATTCTATTTTCTGACCTGGAGATTGGTATTGAGAACGAAGATGAAGAGAAAGAGGATATTAAATAATAATATAAATCAAATCAATTTAAGTATGAAATTTTGATGGAACTTCTTAGGATTATTTAAAAATTAATAATATGAAAATAAAGAAAAGCACCCTGTTAGAATTGGGTGCTTTGATGTATTAATCTATATGTGTTAATAATATATTATTAGTAATCTATACAGATATAACTTCCTTAACTTCAGGAATATGTTGTTTCA
>JADQBV010000120.1 GCA_016278415.1 Halanaerobiales bacterium | reverse complement strand
TTTCAGCATCAGGATTCCCTATTCTATTAGCTGTAACCCAATCATCTGCCTCAGCTGCTAACCCACTTATTGTTAAAGAACACAATAGAACCACCAGCAGACCAAATCTTAATAAATTACTCTTCATTTTTTTCGCTCCCTTTTAATAATTTTTTTAACTTCGCTTTGATAACTAAATAATTTAAACTATATCTATTTTCTGATTTTTCACCCCCTTGCTGTTTTGTCTATCTCAACAGCAGCGAAATCACCATACTTCTCTCCCAGGTTATCCCCATATGAAAGGACCAGATCACTACAACCTGGCCCAAAGATGTTAATTTTAAAAGTCAAACTGGTCCACATTTTCAGCAGTAAAATCTGTTGGAGGGCCCATGATGACTGTCTTACCATCATCCCATAGTTCTATTTTACCTACAGTTGGTACTTCCATTCCATCTACTATCTCATTACCGTTTAACAGTTCTAAAGCAAGATAAACTGTCAAATACCCAAGTTTACCTGGTTCCCATAATGTTGCTACTCTTAAAGCGCCAGATTTCAAATATGGTCTTGAGTCATTTGGTAAAGATGTTCCGACTACTGCTACTTCATCTTCTAAGCCTCTTTCTTCTACTGCCTGGGCTGCTCCAATAGGAGTAGGAGTACTCACACCAAATATCCCTTTTAGATTTGGATAGGCTCTAAGCAGGTTTAGTGTTTTGGTATATGCCTCTTGCTGTTTCTCATTTGTTGGGATCCTATCTGTTACTAAATTTAACTTAGGGTATTTTTCTTCTGCATGAGCTAAACCGTAATCTATCCAGGTATTTAGATTTGCTGCTGATAAACCACCTGTTAAAACCGCATAATCACCCTCATCTGTTCCCATTTCTTCTACCATAAGGTCCATGATGTGTTCTCCATATGCCTTATCATCTATCTGATGTACTGAAAGATCTACTAAATCTTTATCTGCAGGGGTATCCCAGTCCATTACAATTATACCCATTGATTTTGCTTTCTTTAAAACTGGGCTTAAAGCTGCAGGATCATTAGGTGCTACTGCTATTACATCAACCCCACGGCTAATATAATCTTCTATCATCTTAACCTGTGCAGCTGCGTCTGCCTGTGTTGGTCCAGCATAGATAACCTCTACACCCAGGTCTTTCCCAGCCTGAATAGCACCTTCTTCAGAGGCATTGAAATATGGAATACCTACTAATTTAGGCATTACCAGTATCGTATAATCCTCGGCCAGGATAATTCCACTACCAATTGTAAGTGCAATAATCAAAGCAAAAACGATAATACTTAGCTGTTTTTTCATTTTCCCTCCCCTTTTCTTTTTAGCATTTTAATTCAACAAGCAAAACATTTCTGTTTAACCAATCACCCCCTTCATCATGGAGCAATTAAAATTATTGCCTTGAACCCATCTTTAGACCCATCAATGACCTGAAACCCTTTTTAAACTCCCTCTTATTTGTAAAAAAGTCTATGGCTAAGACTAAGATTAAGATTACACCCATAATTATATCTGTAAAAAAACGATTAACTCCCAAAACATTCAAACCGCTTGACACCAATTGCAGAATTGCTACAGCAATAATTGTACCTGTAACCGTTCCCTTACCACCAGTAATACTTGTTCCTCCCAATACCACTGCCGATACACTCTGCAGTAAATATGAAGAACCTAGTGTTACTTTTGCAGTGTTATATCTGGAAATCATTATTATTGAAGCAATACCTGCCATTAAAGAAGAATAAATATAGACCTGTAATAATATTTTTTTTACATTAATACCGGAAAATTTAGCAGCCATTGGGTTACTACCAACCATATAAATTCGTTTCCCCCAGGGGGTTCTTTCCAGTAATAGATAGGTGATTATTGTTATAAGTATAAAAATCAAAATCGGAACTGGAAACCCTAAGATACTTTGATTACCTATCCAGGAGAACTGTTCAGGAAAGCCAGAAATTGAACCACCTCTAGTAAACCTAAGACTGATTCCTTCAAATAATGTACCTGTACCCAGAGTTACCAGAATAGGTGTTACCCCAATATAGGCTACAAATAAGCCATTTAATAAACCTGTAAGAATTGCAGTAATAAGTGCAATACCAATTGCAAAAACCATAATCAGTAAAATACTATGATCAGTATTTATTAGGTAAAAAGCCGTCATAATACCAGAGAGGGCTGAGGCAAAGGTAATAGATAGGTTAATACCCCCTGTCAAAATAACAATCATCATCCCTAAAGCTATAAGACCGAACTCCGGTAATTGATAAGCCATCGTTTGAAAGGTATATATATTGAAGAATCTATCTGGAGATATTATCGAAAGTGTAATAAACAAGAAACACAATATTATAAATAAGATTTTATTATTATTCATCTTTTGCCTCTCTCCTATCCCTCTAAGTCAATTTTAGCAATTGAAAGCTCTCTGCGTTTATTGCGGATAACATCATAACTTACCGCCAGTAATATTATCATACCTACGATTATCTGCTGCCAGAATGTTGGAACCCAGGCCAATATTAAACCATTATCAATAATAGCCAATAGGAGCACACCTAAGATAGTACCTGATACAGAACCCTCACCACCTAATATATTTGCCCCACCTAAGACAACAGCAGCAATTACGTTAAGTTCAAAACCATTAAAGGCATTAGGGTCTACCTGCCGGAAAATAGAGGTATGGATAACTGATGCTAAACCAACCATTAAACCAAGGTATCCCCATATATAAATAGTCAAGCGGTCTTTCTTATATCCTGCACGGTTAGCTGCTTCATCATTACCACCAAGGGCATATACTCCTCTACCGAAATAGGTATATTTAAGAATAAAATATGTTAAAAGGACAGCTGACAACCAGAAGAAGACTTGAATTGGTATCTTAAAAATCTGTATTTTCCCAAAATCTATAAAGTATTGTGGTATATCTGTAATCCATGAACCATTAGTAATATATAGGGTTATCCCATTAAAAATACTCATCATACCTAATGTTACAACAATTGCCGGTATTTCCAATTTAGCTACCAGAATACCATTTACTATCCCCAGTAGGATACCAGATATGGCTGCTACTAAAAAAACCATAAGCAAATTACCACCAAAATAAGACATAAAATTACCTATAAGCACTGTTACCATTGCCGCCATTGCCCCAACAGAAACATCAATTCCACCTGTAATGATAACTAACAACATACCTAAGGCAATAATACCCATTACTGAACAGCTCTTTAGAATATCTATTAAATTTCCTGGGTTGAGAAAGACACTATTTTGTAAGGAAATTATAAGTGAGATTAATAATATTATTGAGAGTATCCCCATCTCTTTCTGTTTAAAGATAGAATTCATTAAAATACCTCCTTGAAAAACATACGACCATTACTGTTTCTATGCCTTAGACCTTATCATTGCTTTATTTAAAATATCTTCCTGAGTCATCTTATCCCCTTTGAATAGATGTGTTATTCTTCCCCGCTTCATGACAAGTGTGCGGTCACAGATCGCTAAAATTTCTGGAAGCTCAGAAGAAACAACAATTATACCAATATCATCTCTGGCCAGGTTCCTCAACAACTTATGTATTTCACTCTTTGCACCAATATCTATTCCATGAGTTGGTTCATCTACAATCAAAACCCTGGGATTAAAGGCTAACCATTTTGCAATAACTGCTTTCTGCTGGTTTCCACCGGAAAATTGGTCAATATCCATCCAGGGATATGCTGGTTTTATATTCAAAGTATTTATCCATTTCTTTACCACTTTCTCCTTTTTCTTTTCATTAATTAAGTTAAAATAGTTTGTAAACTGATCTATTATAGTAACAGCAATATTATCTGCTAAGGTCTTCCCTAATATCAACCCCTGGTCCTGACGTGATTCAGGTACATAAGATATTCCTGCTTTCATGGCCTTAGTTGTGGAAGACAAGTCCAATTTTTTACCATCAAGTAATATCTCTCCCTGGTCAGGGATGTTATTGCCAAAAATAGATTGAACAAGTTCTGTTCTGCCTGCACCCACCAGCCCAGTAATGCCCAATATTTCCCCTTTATTAAGAACAAAGGAGATATCCCTATAATTATTTTTCTTACTTAAATTACATACCTTCAATAAAGGAATATCACATTCCCGTTTCTCATATTTATGATAAATAACCTTTCTACCAACCATTGCTGAGATCAGCTCTTCCTCTGTAATCTTTTCTGTCTGATAGCTTCCTATATACTTACCATCCCGTAGTACAGAGATACGATCTGAAATCTCAAATATCTCATCTAATTTATGACTTACAAATAGTATAGAAAGTCCCTTTTCCTTTAAGATATCTATTATCCGAAAAAGCGCAGAAATCTCTTCTTTTGCCAGTGATGCTGTTGGTTCATCTAATATTAACAATTTAGCATCATGGACAACAGCCCGAGCTATTGCAACAAGCTGACGATTACCGATCGAAAGAAAGGCTAACTTCTGTTCTAAATCAATATCTACCCCTAAATCTCCAATGGCTTTACTGGCAATTTGTCTAAATTCATTCCAATTAATTATTTTTTCTCCCGCCTCTATTTTCTTACTAATTGCAATATTCTCTGTTACACTTAAATTAGGAAATAGGCTTAAATCCTGAAAACTTACTGCAATACCCTCATGTAATGCTTCAAGGGGATGGTTAAACTCTACCTGTTTACCTGCAATAATAATTCTCCCTTGATCTGGCTTTAAAACGCCGGCCAATACCTTTATTAGAGTAGATTTACCTGCACCATTTTCCCCAACTAATGCATGAACTTCCCCCGCTTTTATCTCCAAATTCACATCATCAAGGGCAACAACCCCAGGAAACTCTTTTCTTAAGCCCTCTATTTGTAAGATCTCCTGCAAAATAATCACCCCTTTACCAAAATATCAAAACTATAATTAATATTGCTTGTCAATAATCTATATAATATATACTTAATCATAGAAACAAATATGACTTTTTCCCACTATAAAAAAAAATCCCCTATACCATAGTAATACTACCTGGTACAGGGAATGTGAACCTATCCACCGGAAATAATCCCAGTGGGTCTACTTATATGATTTTCTGTAATTGGTTAAATAACCCCAAATCAGGTGATTCTGAAATCCAGATATCAAATGATTCCTTCTCTTTTTTGCCATATACCGCAAATGGTCTCTCCAATCTGACATATTTATTATTTATTTTCTCAGGAAATAAAACCATATTACGATTATCAGGAACTGACATACTTATAATTTTAAACTCCTTAAAATCCCCAGTAACAGCTTGAATTGTAGAAAGAATGATGACTACAAGACCTGTAGGTTTTAATAATGGATATGTTATGTGACGAAACTCCTGCCATTTGCTAGCACCATCAATCTTTGCTGCTTCATAATAAGAACTTGGTATACCCTGTAAGCCAGCTAAAAACATAACCATAAAATCTATAGGGATAGCAACCTGTCTTCCATTTTGATATGCCCATACCCTATTAGTCTCAAGAAAGTTATCATATAGATCTTTCTTACCATCTTCTCCAAGATAATCATTTAAATCCAAAAGCAATGGAGACAATTTATTAATATTTGACATTCTGGCTATATCAGGTGCTTCCCCACCTATAGTCATTGTAGTAATTTTATTGTCTAATTCGCTAAAAGGTACCACAATAAGATTAATTTTAATATCAGGATTCATTTCTTCATATTCATCTATAATCTGATGAAAGACTTCACTCTCTACAGATGATTCATTTGCCCAAACTATATCAAGAACCTTATTATCCGCTAAACTACTCAAACTACCCAACTTTACATTTTTTATATTGAATCATTCAATATATAAACAAATTAACTTTACATTTAAATTATAATAACACTCACTAAAGCTTAGCTAATTATTGTAGCTGTTGATTCTCTAGCAATTACACTAACAGAGATAACCTGTCTCATCGGAGTAGTTAACTCCCCAGTTATTAACTCATGCAATCTCTTCCCAGCATGTAATCCCATTTCCTGTTTTGCAATTTTAACTGTATGCCGTCTAACAAAACCAAACCCTGAAAAATAGTTTATTACTACTACTCTACAGGGTTTGAATGAATTTTAACCTTTAAATATTCAATTTGTAATTATACTAATTATATAACAGGGTCTAAATTTATAACTATACTGAGTACACACTAAATGGCAAAAGATTTAATGTTTCTTTAAAAGAAATTAAACAGTTACTATTTCACCAGCCAATTAAGCTTACTCATTAATCCCTCACTTATCTTTATCAGCTTTGGATTTTCAGAAACAAGGATCATATCCTCTGGCAATGAGTCTTCCAGCAGCTTAATTACAAAACTACTCCCATCCACTAGACTGCCGAACAAATGATATCTACCATATTGATCAGTAGTAATAATTCTTCCGTCCAAAGTGAGCAGTTCAACTCCCGCAAGCCCTTCCTCACCCTCATCCTGTCTACCATTTGAATTTTTGTCTATAAAGACCTTACCTATTATCAAAGTACCCGAGAATAGCGGATCGGTAATTATAGTAACAGATGCCTGGTCTGTGTTGGAAATTATCATTTCTGACTGCTGATGTTCAAGGTAGGCTTTATTAATATATATACCACCATTACTAACACCTGTTCCAACAACCAGCATATAACTTAAGGTTAGCTCCTGGTGGGCCTCAATGCTCAGATTAGACCAGCTCAGGTTATTACTTCCAACAGATTCTACTCCGCTTTCAGCATCCACTACATTTTTTCCAGTTCCAGTAGGTTCTAGATATTCCCCATTTAGTCGAGCAGTACCGGGTAGATACTTAAATCCTGCAGGGATAATATCAATAAGTCTAATAGAATCAATTACTAAATTTTTAGGATTTTCTATTCTAATATTGTAAGATAGAATATCACCTACTACAGCCTTACTTCTTTCTACCGTCTTAATTAACAGCAGGGTATCTTCCAGCAGCAGATCAAGGGGGATATGATTATTAGTAATTTCAGCAGACCCTTCCCCCAGTTCAAACGCTAAGTAATAACGTGTCTCCTCTCCCTCTGCTGGGATATTGCTATTTTCAACTATCTGATAAGTATCGAGAGTTGTACCTGGACTACAGCTGCCTACTTCTGCTTCAATTATGACCGATGGTGATACATAGCCGCCAGTTGCCAATACTTCCAGTCTGTATTCTCCGGCCGCCAGACCTTCATCAAAGCGTGGATCAAATCTATACCAACCGTCTTCTCCAGTTATCTGGCCCTGCTGGCCAGGCAATAGATACTTATTACCAACAGGATTATCTTGATTATCAAATATCTTTATTACTGCATCGGCCACTGCTTCTCTACTCAGTGAGTCATAGACTATACCTGTAGGTTGAATACTAAGATCTAAAACGGTATTAATCTCTTCATCTGGAAGTTTTACTTCCCTATAGCAGACATCCGTTTCAGGGTGTCTAATCAATAGACTATAATCATCAGCTGGAAGCAGACCATTAAAAGTAAATTGCCCCTGACTATCCAGACTACGGCTGTCCATATATTGATTGTCATAATATAGTTCAGCAGTCCATCCTTCTAAAGACAAAATAGGATTACTAATAGTGGCAGTAACACTCTTCTTCCCAGAGCTACCTCCCACTAAGACCTGTCCTGTTTCTAGCAACGATTGACCCTTAAGTTCTATATCAGCAGTTTTTCCTGTATATTCAACAAGGGCCATAGCAGTATATTGAGCCTGACTTTTCAAAATAGTATTAATAGCCGCCTCTTCTGTGATTATCGTCTGATAACTAAATACTGCTTTTTCGCCATCTCCTGAACTATCACCTGCCATTATATCCCCAAAATTATAACCATTGAAAAGTACAGAATTCCCATCCTGATCAGTAATAAGCTGACCATTAATTTTAGTACTATTTAGCAGATACTTCAGACCTGTCGGTAGATTAGTGCTAACTAGTAAATTTGAGGCTGGGCAGCTTCCGCTATTTTCCATAGTAATATTGAATTCTATTATATCCCCTCTCTCAGCCTGTCCACCGTTAAGGTCAACTGTTGTCATGTTTATACCAACATTAGGGAATTGACCTACTACTATGTCAGTTGTTTGCATTCCATTATCAGGGTTGCCATCACTATCAGTCATTACCTCTGGTAGTCCATCAGCGTGAACTGTCCCCTGACTGCTGATTACCGGGGATTGTGCTGTATCAACATTATCAGCAATCTCCAGCTGATAAGTAATTATTCCTGTACCTCCAGGTTCTATCTCACCCAGTTCAACAACAAGACCCTTATTTGTCAATTGATAACTTGCTGCCGTTGCTTCAACTAGGTCATTCATAGTTAAAATACTCTGGGCAGATAGTGTACTTAATCTACCGTTGGATTGCTGATCAGCCTGTACCCCAGTATATTCCATACCAGCGCCTCTTATACTCGCCTGCGCTCCAGCGTCTTCCATGCCAGCGCCTCCCATACTTGCCAGTACTTCAGCCCCTTCTGCAAGAGAGGAATTAGCTGCTGCTGAGTTGTAGGATATAGTTAAACTCCCCTCTAAAAAGTTTGTGTATTGAGTCAAAATATCATTCAATACAACACCAGTTAAGGGTTGATTACCTGGATTCCAGATCTGTATTAAGAATGTTAAAATATCACCAGGCTGTAAGTCACCCGGGTTTTCGGCTAAGAACTGTTTTACTGCATAGATAGTAGCCCTATCGCCGACCAGAGTTAATGTACTGTCACCCTTTACTGTCGTATCAGGATCATCACTGACAACTGTAATCGCTTCCCTGGTATCCACTGCTTCTCCAGTCAGCTTCAGCTGATTAGCAATAATGCTACCAGCAGTTAAATCTCCTACCACTACCTGATATTCAACTAGGACCTCCTGACCGGCAGTTAGATACCCGCTAGTTCCTTCTTTATCACCCACTTTTATTCCCGTAAGCAATGGGCATTCTCCAGCATTATCGTCAACTTGATTACCATTGATAGAAGTTGAATTAGCACGATAAACTGTATTTGCCGGTACAGCCCCTTGGAGCACTGTCTCTACTGTATCTACTATCCCGATATTAATTACTTTAATCTGATAGGTTATAATATCACCAGATTTCAATTCATCCCCCTGATAAAAATCCCTATTCTCCAGTATAATAAGGGGGGATTCAGACTCCTCTACTCTAAATGAGACTGTCTGCCTGTCTTCCAAAGCATCATTAACCTGACCATCTCTAACAATAAATGTTATCTGATATTCACCAGCCTGATTATGGTAGGGCCTCCAGCTGAATTCCCCTGTACTACTATCTAATCTTGCCTTTAAAGGCATATCCTCAGCACTGTAATACAGCCGATCACCATCAGTATCAACAACAGGTAAGACAAAGCTCAACCCCTGTCCTTCTTTAGTCACCTGACTTTCAATAGGACTAAATACCGGTGCATCATTAACTGCTATGACATCTATAGCCATAGGGTAACTGTCAATACTGTATTCTGTTCCGTCATGGACTTTGAAATGGAAGCTGTCATAAGCAGTACCATTTCCATTTTCAGCTGGGTAATATATTAGCTTACTTGCTTCAATATCAGCCAATAAGAGTTCCTGATTCTCTATAAGCTCAACTCCATCTATTCTTAAACTACCTCCAGATACCAGCTCGGTTATCATCAAGCGGGTAAACTGGTCATCTGTTCCGCTATCCTGATAATTAAAGTCTGCTGACTTAAATATATATTGACTGTCTTCTTCCATAGTAACCCTACTATCTGTTGCTATAGGAGGAAGGTTGGACCAGGTCATTGTATGGTCACTATAGTCATCTGCTTCAGTTCCCCCGTC
Source organism: Halanaerobiales bacterium (assembly GCA_016278415.1). The sequence continues at coordinate 30,347 of JADQBV010000120.1, read as the reverse complement.
TTCATCCCTAATTTCTATTTTAAGCTCTAATATATAATCACTATCCATCTGTCTGTTATAGCTATTATCAGTTGACCAGTCTTTAAGTATTTGACCACTATTAATGTCAGTAAATCTATACTCCAAGGAATCCCCTTCATAGCCCTTGCCCTCAGCTATCAGGGTAAGGCTTTCCCCTTCATCTCCACTGATATTTGCAGAATCTACAGTTGGCGAAAGATCATTTATAGTGATTTCCCTGCTTATAGTATTAGTCGAGCCATCACTATCAGTAATTTGCAAACTCACTTCATATATACCAATATCCCTAAAGACATGCTCAGGATTCTCTGCCGATGAGCTACCTCCTTCACCAAAATCCCAGTACCAGCCTACTATACTATCAACCTGGCTGCTGGAGTTATCATTAAACACAACAGAGCTGCCTTCAAGGGGGTTATCCGGGTTCCATCCAAAATCAGCGGTAGGAATTAAATCATTAACTGTAATATAGCCAGTTTTTATTTCTACAGCGCTGTCCCCATCAGCTTCAGTTACCTCAAGGCTTACTGTATAAATACCGTCCTGCTGATAGGTATATGTGGGATTGGCCTCTGTAGAGTCCTCTACTCCATCACCATTAAAGTCCCAGCTATAGAAAAGTCCGCTAAAGTCTTTATCATAACTACTGCTCTGATCTGTGAAATGTACTGTCAGAGGCTCATTACCACTTACTATATCACTACTGAAATCTGCTGTAGGTGCAATATCTCCTACAAGGATCACTGTGCTGCCAATTGTCTCTCCCCCATCCTTATCTCTAACCCTGACCACTACAGTATAGCGGCCATCCTGATCAAAGACATGCACTGCACTATTTTCCAATTTCTCCTCTATCTCATATTCCCCATCATTATCCCAGTCAAAGGAGTATATAAGGGTATCCATATCAGCCACAACATCTTTCGTATCTACTGTAACAGTCAATTCTTCCCCTTCATCAAGAGGACCATTATGATTCAGTATTATTTCAGGGGCTATATTTGTAATAGTTATCTCTTCAACAATTGTGTCAGTAGAACCGTCCACATCAGTAACAGTTAAACTGACCTGATAAATACCATTATCTGCAAAAATATGATCAGGCTGTTCTAAGGTTGAACTATTATCATCCCCGAAATCCCAAGTATAGCTAAGGGGCTGGTCATAAGCAGTAGAAAGGGCAGCAGAAAAGCTTACAACATTACCCTCTGTATAGTCTCCAGTATGCTCATATAGAGCAGTGGGACTGCTATCTCCAACAATAATCAAATCCGTTTTAGTCTCAACAAATCTATCCCCATCCACTGTCTCTACTTTTAGAGAAACAGTATACGTTCCATCTTTAAGATACTCATGTGTTGGGTTCTGTTTCTCTGAACTATTTCCATCACCAAAATCCCAGTACCAGCTGGCTATATCTTCATTTCCTTCAGATAGATCAGTAAAGCTTACTTCAAAGGGCTCCATCCAGGTATTATCAATATCCTCTGTCGAAGTAATAAAATCTACATTTATATAATCAGTTATTCCTGTCCGTATATCACTATAGGCAGTTCCTTCAGCATTGATAGCATAGGACCTGAGATCATACTGTTCCCCCTCTATTAAGCCACTAAGTTGCACAGTATAAACCCCTACAGCTGAACTATCAGAAGCCTGACGCCGAAAATCAGCTCCACTACCATTATCACTACTTATTCTGTATTCAATACCCTGTTCAAGTATATCCAGATTGCCGTCAAAAGATAAATTGGCATTAATAACCGCTGTTGTAGCGGTAACTTCTGTAATTGATTCCAGGCTTACTGTGGGAATCGTCTTTGCTGTTAAGGTAAAGCTATTACCAGCTTTCAGCTCTCCATCCCCACTGGAATCCAGATATTCGTCTGCAGTACAAACTACAGTCAGATCAAGATCCTGATCATAATCCACTACTGCATTACCAATCAAGGTTATACTTGCTGTCCTGGAATCACTACTATCCCACTGAATATCGCCAATACTGACACCTTCAGGCAGACCGCTCAGTCCATCTAAGGTATTAACAATTGACCAATTAGCTGGATCAGGTTCAGAGACAAAGTCACCACCACTTATGGATACAGTGATGATCTCCCCGTCTTCTTCCCCTTCCAGTATCTCTCTAGCAGCGGAAATAGATATAGATTCCTGATCATCGACAGCAGTTATTGTAGGTATATCATCCTTAAATACTAAATCCCTCTCTACTTCCCACTCAGCCAGTTCAACAGCTTTGATTCTTATTCCCAGATTATCAATATTATGATCAAAGTCCTTACCATCAAAGGCCAAATAAATCCTGGAGTTATTCTCATCAATATATTCTACACTGTCTATACTTAAATTAATATCAGTATAGATAGACCCATCATCTGTATCTATAAGTTCAAAGTTTGCTTTATCCAGATTTTTATCATAAAAAGTACTTGGATAAACCTCCATTTCTATTGTAGCACTATTAAGGTCTTCTTCATTAAAACCACTACTAGCTGTAATATACCCTGCCGGTACCCAAACCTGATAACTATCATTGGTAGTAGAAAAGTCTAATTCACTTAAATGTACAGCATTAGTATTTTCTGAATCATATGTAGGGTTAGATGTTAAATTTAAAGCGTCTATATTCATACTGGATAGAGGTCTAATATCCTCCAAGGGGTTATTATCTATATCGAGAGTTAAACTGTTAGACCCAGATATAGGTGCTATATTTTTTATAGGTGCTACATTACTTATCTGATTGTGCGAAAGAGAAAGATTTTGCATCTTTGTTAAACCTGACAAAGGGCTAAGGTCACTTATTTCATTATAAGATAAGTCTACTCTGTTTAAATTTGTCAGTGAAGAGAGAAAGCCAATATCACGTATTTTATAATCAGATCTATTATGAGTAATAATTAATAATTCCAAACTAAGTAAATCAGCCAAAGGGTAATAATCATTTATAGGATTTTCAGAAAGAACTAGTCCTCTCAGTTTATCAAACCCTGTCAGAAAACCTATATCAGTAATATTACACTTTGATAGGTGCAAAAATGTTAAATTACTAAGTAAAGCTAACTTACTGAAGTCGCTTATTTTATTGTAACCCAATGATAACGCTGTTAAACTAGTTAAATTATCTATATTATCTGGAATAGATGTTATTCCATTAATCTCCAGACTCAGCTGCTCCAGATTACTCAAAGCAATCAAGGGTGAAATATCTTCTATTCGATTAAGGGGTAAAGACAAAACCTTAAGACTACCTAAACCCGTTAAAGGGGTAGTGTCACTTATTTGGTTATCAGCCAATGAAAGATATGATAATTTTGAAAGTCCTGAAATCGGACTTATATCACTGATATTATTTCTATCTAAAGTTAAGTCCGATAGATTTAAAAAACTTTCCATACCTGTCAGATTACTGATATTGCTAGCTTCTAAGTTTAGGATATCTATAGCTTCTGCTTCAGCAACACTAATCTCTCCATCTCCATCAATATCTACACCCTCATTAATTAGTGCTGCTTTTAGATTCTCATCCGGGAAGTTAATTGATGTTGTAAAAGACTTCGTCTGACTATAGGCAGTTCCATCAGTATTAACAGCATAAGCCCTGACAATATATTCTGCAGCATCCTCCAGTCCTGAAAGATCAATACTATAATCTCCAGTACCTGTAGTAACTGCCGGTATAGTAGTATATTCAGCCTCATCCACTTTTTTATACTCTATACCACGTTCAGTCAGTGAGGGAAATCCATCTGCTGTAACACTGGCATTAACAATAGCCCCCTGGGTATCGATGGATTCAATAGAGCTTATTTCTACAACAGCTTCATAATATGCTGTCAGGGTCACTCCGCTGTTAAAAGTTGGGGGGCCACCTACAGTCGAATCCAGGTACTCATCAGCAGTACAAGTTATACCCAGGTTAATATCCTGATCATAATCAGGGGTAATTGGAGAACGGGAAAGTCTAATTCGAGCAATTCTGGTATCTTCACTATCCCTAGTTACCTCAGCTATACCTATACCAGGCAGACCTATCAGAGTCCAGTTGGCAGTGTTTAATTCAGCAGCAAAAGTCCCGCCATTTATTTCTAATGTAATTAGCTCTCCTTCTTCAGCACCTTCCAGTATCTCGCCATCATGGCTAGCCGAGATAGATTCTAGATCATTATCGGCTGTTAACACAAAGGTATTATCAGAAAGCAGCGAAAGCAGTATTCCGTCATTATTGGAATCAATGTATTCTTCCTGTTGACACTCTACCCTGAGACTCTTATCCGAATCATAATCTTCTCTTAGAACACCAGCAAGGGTTAAACTAGCCTTATTATCATTGATTCTGTTCACACTAGCTATACTGATACCCTCAGGCAAGCCTGGTATAGACCAATTATTAATATTTAATTCAGTAGCGAAATCACCACCAGTTATATCAACATCTATTATTTCACCACTCTCTGATCCTTCCAGTATCTCTCCATCATAACTTACTTCAATAGATTCTGGATCATCTGTAGCAATCAGAGTCGGCATATCATCAACAAAAGTCAGGTCTCTATTCCAATCTGCTAGTACAGCTGCTTTAATATTTACTGCAAAATCACCGATATTACTATCAAAATCAGTACCGTCAAATGCTAACTGTACTCTGCAGCTGTTCACCCCGGTTTTTTCAACAGCTGAAATAGATAATCCAGTAGGGGGATTAATTAATTCAAAACTACTTATATCAGGTATACTATCTACAAAAGTTGTCGGATATATTTCAATATCTATTACAGCCCCAGCAAGATTTTCTTCATTAAATGTAGTTTCTATAGTTCCTCCATCCAGAACTATTCCTTCACTATCTGTTATTGAAGAAATATTTCCTGCCGGTACCCAGACCTGATAATTATTACTAGCAACAAGTATGTCATCAAGGTGCACAGCATTATTAGTGGCTGCATAATAGAGAGGATTATTACTCAATTGTAGATTTGATAAAGATAAATTTATTAAAGGACTGAGATCATTTAATTGGTTATTATTAATATACAATCTTTCCAAATTGATTAGATTTGATAATACATTAATATCATTTATTGAATTGTTATCTAACCTCAACTCTGTCAGCTTTATTAAACTAGATAAAGGACTAATATCATTTATTTGGTTATCCGAAAGACTTAAATTTCTTAACTCTGTCAAAGTAGATAATGGGCTAATATAACTTATATTATTGGAGTCTAGTACTAGCTTTGTTAATTTAGATAGACTGGACAAGGAACTGATATCAATCATTTGATTACCCACTTCACCCGATAATACCAGTTCTGTTAGATTTGTAAAATACTCCAGCCCGCTCAAGTTACTGAAATTAGCATTATGGATGGTTAAATTAGTCAGCGTTTCTGCCTCCACAATACCTATCTCCCCATCTTCATTAAGATCAATAAGCGGTTCACCATTAATATCCTTCTGCCCTAGCAGAGACTGTTTAAGATTGGCATCCGGGAAGTCTATTACTGTACTGAAGGTCCAGTCTGTACTATTAGTATAACCAGCAAAAGGATTACCAACCAAATCAGTAAATGTTCCCTCAGCTATAGTAATATAGTAATCTGTAGCATAAGCTAAAGGTGTAGATAAGTTGAAAGTAACTGTGCTGGATGTAATAGTAAAGTCAGTAATTTCTTCTAAAACACTACCATCTTTACCATGTTTTATAAATACAGAACCAGACCCTCTTAAAATCTCCTCATCAAAGCTAATTGTAAAACTATCATCAACCATAGCATCAACTTCAGGTTGCTGGTCTAGTACAGTGGGTGGATCCGTATCAATAATAACCGGGCTGCCTCCTGTCAACTCTATTACTGGTTCAGTTACATTACCAGCCAGGTCTGTAGCAATTACTGAGAAACCAACACTCCCCTGTGGATCACTTTCCTCTATAGTTACTTCCGCCTGCCAGGTAGTAGCATCACTATCTCCGGTATCAGTCACAGAAGCAGTCTGTCCAGATATTATTATTTCAGGCTCTAAAATATCTTCACTGGAAATAATATCAAGAATAATTTTATCTCCACCCCTGGCTCTTCCTGTATAAGTATTATTTGAACTCATAGTCACTGTTAACAAATCTGGTACTATATTGTCAATTATAATATTCCCAGTATATATATCTGTATACCCACCATCATTATTGTCATCTGCACTTACCTGGATATTGCTATAACTGCCATTAGCTATAATGTTTGCATCCCAGGAGAAAGTCCACGGTCCGTTACCACCTGTTACCCTATCACTGGCTTCCTGCCCATCAATACTTGCTGATATAATAACATCATCATTATTTTTGTCATAAACATAACCAGATATTTCAATACTACCCTTAGAATTTACTATCTGATCCTTATCTCCATTATATATTACAGGAACAGCTTTATCTGTGTTTAACTGCAGTTGTGTCTCAACACCATCAACTGCTGCGCAGACCATAGAACCATTTCCGTCTCCATAAACCTCTACTCTTATTTTCCTGGTTCCTGCCAGTATATCACTATTGACATTATACAGCCGCCATCCACTAAAGGTCGGCTTCTGTTCAGTCCCTATAAGTTGGTCATTTTCATCAAAATAGCTTACCCTATAAAATAAATCGAAGTAATAATAGTTAGTATTTGGCCTGAATATATAGGCACTGGCATCCACCGTTATCACTCCCAGGTCAACCAACCCTGCGTATTCACTGATATCTATATCCCTATATAAATAAAATGAACGACTTGTAAAACTATAATTAACAATAAGGGCTTCATCTCCATTTTCAGAATCATAGGGAGAAACCGCATTAATTAGGCCATATCCTGAAGCGCTACCTACATCGAACCCGGATCTAATCCACTGATTATTGTCTGTACAATCAGCATCAGTTATAAGGTTGGTATAAAAAGTTTTTTCAGCATTAATCATCGAGCTAAATAAGAATAATATACAAATTACAGTAAATAATATAAATTTTCTATTCATGATAACCCCCTGTGATAGTTATATAAGCCCACACTACAATATCTTCTACTTCCCGATTCTTCCTTCTCTTACTAAACTTATTTCCTACCATTTCTTCACCACATTAATAAACAATCCACCGGCATCATAACTCAGCTTGGTCAGGTCATCATTAAAGTCAGTAAAATTATATCCTAATCCCAGTTTCAAATTATTGCCCATATCCCGATAAACCCCTAGTAAATAACCACTCTTCTGGTCTTTAGCCAGGGTATTTTTCAGTACACGATATTCCAGAAATATATCATAATCAATTATATTATAATTCAATCTATTAACCCAGAGATATGTCTCACTCTTCAGCCAATTACTACTATTTTTGTCCCGTTCTAGCTCTGCAATCTTATAAGCTATCTTCCCGGCCAACTGCCAGCGGGTATCAATATCATAAATCCCTTCCAGGGCCAGTACTTGCGCTATCTCTGCTGTCAAATCCTGTTCACCAGTATTGATGTCATTGTCAAGGTCGTCATCACCTACTCCATCACCAGAATCATTACTAGTGCCCCCTAAACCTGCCAGTAGATCCTCTAGGTAGCTGTATTTAGCCAGGAGATTAAACTTATCTGTAATAATAGGGCGGTAGGCAAGTCCAATAGTACCTTTCAAATAACTCTCCAGATCCCTATCAATACCAGACTGATAACTGCGGGAGTAATCATATTCTGCCAGCAGGGTCAATTCATCATTATACAGGTAATCCAGCTTACCAGTCATAATAACTTGTTTCAATTCCTTTTTTCCACGATCTCTTCTATACTCTGCTCTATTACTAAAGCTGGTTTTATTATTCCCATAGGAAAGACCCACACCCATTATCTCTCTATCTGTTACACCGCCATTATATATACTGTTATAATCATTATCCCTATCTGTATCGCCATCATCATAGTCATCATTATTATTAGTGCTTCTATCCTTAACTTTCCTGTCACTGCTTTTACTATAATCAAGAGCCAAAAGCCAATTATCAGTCAACTGATACTCCATACCCAGGATATTACTACTACTATCTTTATTACCTTTATCACTTATCCGGTGTTCACCATATAGATTCAGAGAATCACTGACACTGGTTTTAGCACCAAAGGTAGTAATAGTTTGTCTATTATCATCATCAGAGTTATTCACTTTTCCTGGGGACTTTTCCTCAAGCTCTGTATATATTTCAAATTTATCATTCAGCAGGTAGCTACCGCCCAGTAAGATACTGTTGCCCCTGCTTCCACTGGAACCCTCCAGCTTCATCTTATACCTATCATAGCTATACTCAGCACCTAAAGTGCTTTTATTGTTATCATCTTGACCATCACTTTTTCCAATAGTCATCTGTTGGCTGCCATAGATACCCAGGCTATCTGAAAGTCTATAGTCAAATCCCAGGGCCCCAATTGTATCAAAACTCTTTGATTGCTCTTCATTTTCTATAGGCCCTTCCCCTTCCTTCTTAATACCCTTATATCTTATCTCTCCATCCAGACTTAATTTTTGATTATATTGGTGATTTAGCTGAAACCTATAAACAGAAGTATCTTCACTATCTGTTTCTTTTTTCTCCAGAACAGTACTAAACTCAGTACTCTTACTTAAATCCCCATCCAATAACAGACCGTAATTAATCTGCTTGCCATCATTAGTGTTACCAGCACTGGAAAAACCATCTTCTTTATATTCATAAAAAGTACCGAGCTTTAATCCAGGTAAACTACCATTCTTTTGATGGGCGCCTGTATATGTATCATCCTTACTAATATCTTCTTTATTTGTATCCTTATTATAAGCAAAAATATTGACAAGTGGACTGGATATCTCCACTTTATAGGCCTGTGCACCTGCTCTATCACCAGTATCTCCACCATTTCCTGGAATGATCTCCTGGTAGTTTAACCCACCATCACTACTGAAATTACTCCTGATTAATGTATCCCTTGACTCAGCCATAGAGATACTAATCCTAAAATCTTCTTTATTCTGATAGTCCAGCATTAAACCATATATATCATAGGGGTCCTCATCTTCTTCCCGCAGATATGTAACAGCAAAATTTAGATCATCTGTCAATTGATAACTACCCTCTAGACCGTAAGAGTTATTATCAAAAGAGATATCACGATAGTCATACTCATATTCTGCTACTAGATAAATCTTAGTATCACTAAACTCATCAATTAAGTCACTATTAGCAATTAAACTGTCCAACTTTTTATTCAAAATTAATCTACCCTGAAGGTAATTTATTGTATAATCCATACTACTCAGCTGGATAGTCTCTAGCACCCGATCAGTTATACTACTATGTATCTCTAGCTCAATAGTTTCAGAGCCTATTACTATATCACTGTTTTTAAAGTAATATAGCATTCCTCCTGTGTACTGTAGTACATCCCGGGAATAAAAGCTTGTAGGCTGAGACCAGAAAGACTCTAAAGCAAGGTTTTGCTCATAATTTACAGCAAGTCCATATAAACTTCGATTATATGATATCAATTGATTTTCATGCAGACTGGCCCTGTAATTTCCCAGAATAGCCTTAAATTCCTCACTTTCAAGGCAGAGATAAAAGTGACCCGAGGTATCAACAGTATTAACAGTTGTTGAATTATCTCCATAGACCGGGTAATACTTATCAGGGTCAAGTTTGTCATAAATACTGACAGACTGTTTCTTTGATAAATTACTTAATATCTCGTCAAGGGGTTCTTCCCCTGTATCCAGCCAGGCCTTAAGTAAGTATCTACCTTTTATCTTACCTTTTAAATAGAAAGCCAAACGCCCCCGGAGAACAGTTTTCTCATATTTTTCATCACCGTCTAATTGCCTTAGATTGCCCTGGAAATGATCTACCCCATAATATAATTCTCCAAGACCCACCATAACAACCTCATCAATGACAATTGTTTTTTCAATAAAATTGTCATCTTTATCAGCAGCATAGATACTGTTTCCTTGAAAAGCAAAGAGGACAAGAAATAATATAAAAATCATAAACAAACCTTGATAGACACTCTTCATAAGATACCCCCAGTAATTATTCTTTAAATTATATTCTCCAATTAGAACGGACTATAAGACACTTAACCCTTTAAATAATTTGCATATATATAGTAATTATATATCTTGCCAAATTAAGTAACAATTGCACTTTAGTACAGTCTCGACTGTACTTTGGTACAGTTTTTTAATAAAAAAGTACAGTCTAGTAGTTTTAAAGGTAAAGAAAAAGGACAAAGGTTCAACTTCATACATGAAGTTGAACCTTTGTCCTATATTAAATCAATCTCTTACTTTTCTCATTTAGCTTTTTCCCATACATTATAGAGATGAAGTTAAATATATTTTTTACTACTACAGCTCCAGGTCTTAAAGAACTCATCTTCCTTGATAATAGATTCATAAGGCTGTAATAAAAAGTCAATAATCAGCTCGATTACTTTGCTAAAACTCAATTCATACTTCAAAATCTTTTTACAAAAATTTTGCCAGCGCTTCTGTATCTCTACATTCTCCAACAATCTAGAAATTATGATAACAGAATCCCTTTCATAGGGAGTACCTCGATTAGATAGAGTTTCATAAATTGCTTCTTGAAGTTTCCTACCATCAAAGTCAAATGTTGTAGCTAAATAATATATGTCATAAAAATCCTTCATACGTCCTGTAATTTCCATTAAAGATATAATTGCATCAAATTTTTCTGCCACAGTAGACTCCAAAGAGTAGGTTAAAACATTAGGTCTTTCAAAACCCGGTATTAATACTGGTAATCTTCTTTCCACAGCTGATGGTACAATAATATCTCCAACCCCAAAATCGATAGTAAAGGGAGTCTTTGTATTGCCAATTAAGCCTATTAGTTTTGCTTTAATTCCATGATATTTTTTAACCTGGCTAATTATCTCTAAATCCCTAATCTCAATTTCAATAAAATCATTTTTACTTGATGTAGCAATAACTTTATTAACAAGAACTCTTATATCATCCAAGTTGTTTGAATGATTTTTCAAAAGATAATCTGCATCAACTGTAGGTCTTGTAGTAAATTCACTTATTGAATATAAAAGAAATCCGCCTTTGAGTACGAGAGTATTTCTGTAAGATGTGCATGAAAGTCTTCTAATAAACTCTTCCTGACAAAAAAGATTGAGTAATTGTTGAAGTGGTATCCCCTCTTTTTTTGATCTATTTTTTAATTTAGCTATAACTGATGCTGCCACATTAGCCATTACAACCACACCCCAAGATATGTCTGTAACTTATTATGAATATTGAATCTTTCACCATATTCCAACAATCTTCTAATATTCTTATTACTGTCATTTACATAACGCTGTATGGCTTTACTAACAACTTCTCTTTCTAATTTGTTTTCATATCGTAAAACATCGCAAATAGTCCGATCACGATTAAATATCTTAACTGTTACACCTGCTACTTGAATTAAGTCTACTCCGATTTCTAAAATATTTGGTTTAAGATAAAAAGGTTCTATAAGAGGGTAATCTATTTTATACTTACTTTTAGCACTGTTCCTATCAACTGCTATTTGCCATGCTGATGGTATTCTATCTGTATAATCATATTGTAAAAGTGCACTTTCAAGATATATAACTGCCTGAGGAAATAATCTTGCTATAATTGCCTCTTCCGGAAAAGTAGACTCCGACAATTCATAATAACCGTATTTTATCCTACTAATAACATTATCCTCTATAAGATTTTTTATCTGACGACTGGAAAAACCGATGTCATTTAGTTCGGATGTTTTTAAAATACCACCATTCTTATTAAATTCCTTATAAAGAATATCTAACTTATCCACTATTGCACCTCAGTGTACGCATTGATAATCGCACTGCGTATAATTTAGTGTAATTATATCATATATAACTATTGGTGGCAATTGCTATTTTTTTGTACGAACTAATTTTATCATCTTTACACAAGGTGAATTGCATATGCTTGCGGTATAGCTGGGACAATTTCTTCCATATGAAGAATCTTTTAGTTTCTTTACTCCATCTTTTATCTTTCTTAAATAATTCAATGCTTTATCTACATTACCAGAATCATGTGCCACACGCCCCTAGGATAAATCTTCCTCGGACTCAGCCGGCATCCTTAGTAACTTAAGTTTCATATTCTAACTATACTACTTCACCTCAAAATTAACCTTTCTCATCATACCGGGAGTTAGCCTGATAACTACAGGATTTTCTGAACTTAGTTCAACTCCTTCAGGCAATGTAGATTCGTCTAATTTCAGAATAAAGTTTGAACCAATACCACTACTGATATCTCCTACACTTACATGGAATCTACCATGCTGATCTGTGGTAATATACTGACCACTTACTGTGTAGATACCGATATCAGCCAATCCTTCCTCTCCCTGGTTCTGCATTCCATCACAATTTTTATCAAAGAAAACCTTACCGATGATAACTGCAGTACTAAAGATAGGCTCTCCTACTATCTTCACTGAGGCCTCTGCCATATTGGAAATAGCTAGTCCACTTATCTCATGTTTAACTAGCGCTTTATTAGTTGCAGTAGCTCCTACATTTACTCCACTCCCTGCAAGCAGGATGTATTTTAACTCTAATTCTTCCCCAGGACTAAGGCTTAATCCCTGCCAGCAAATAGGTCTAACCCCTAATGTAGTTGCTTTTACTCCATCTATACTGGCTGAATTCGCCAGATATTTAAAACCTCCAGGTAAGATATCTTCTATTGTAAATGGTCCTATCTCAACAGACATTTCATTTACTACCCGTACAGTATAGGTAATAAAGTCACCGGTGCTGACACTATTTTTATCGGCTGTTTTACTTATACTCAGGCTTTCTGTAAGATCTGGGTCTACTGGTATGTGGTTATTGATTATATCCGGATCACCAATTGCCAGGTCAAAGCTTAGATAATATCTTGTGTCTCCTCCCAATGCTGGTAAATCATCATTAGCTACCACTTCAAATTCATCAGTTAACGCATCTGCATCCATAATAGCATCATCTACTGGATCTAGACTATCTTCTTCTGATTCAATAATCACTGATGGGAAATGTGAACTATAAGCATCGGGTACAGTAACCGCTATCCTATATTCACCTTCTGGAGCAGTGGCCCCTATTCTTATATCAAATCGATAGCGTCCATCAGAACCTGTTTGCTGTCCCTGCTGTCCAGCAAGTAGATAATTGTCTGGTACTGGATTATCACTTGAATCCACCAGATAAACAACTGCACCTTCAACTGCCGTCCTATTAATTGAATCGTAGATTACACCAGAAGGGTCCATTGCCAGTAATATATCTTCTCCCATACCGGCCTGCAGACTATCTATCTTTTGACTATAATACACTACCCCTGTTTCTGGATGTTTTAAGACTATCCTGTAATCTGATCCAGACTTTAGCCCTCTGAAGCTATATTGACCATTTTCGTCTACTTCTCTACTGTCTACTAAACTATCATTATAATATAGTTCAACAATCCAACCTTCAGCCGATTCGTCTTCTGACAGGCTGTTACTTACTTTACCACTTATTACAGCAGATCCCGGGTTCCCACCAACCTGAACTGATGCCAGTTCGTTCTCTATTCTATTACTAGCAACAGCCTCGGTTGAACTTGTAAGCTGTTTATCGACTGGCAATCCTGTATCTTCTTTACGGGCTATAGCAGTATATTCAGCCTGAGCAGTAAATGTTGTACCTGTTTCCGTATCTCCTGGTACTAATACCTTGTATTTTACTGCTATCTCTTCGCCAGCCAGTATTGCTCCATAATTAACAGACTTATCTATGATATCTGCTATCATTTCTCCATTAAGTGATGTAGTATCATTTATATAGTCTAAACCATCTGGTATATCAGCATTTATTACTAAATTAACAGCTGGCGCATTACCATTGTTTTTTACAGTAAGACTATATTGTAGTTCATCTCCTGCTAATACTTCACCACCGTCAAGGTCTTTAACTTCAATCCTAGCTGAAAGTAATGGACTCTTACCAAGATTAATTTGAGTCGCTTGGTCACCATTACTATCATCACCATCTTCATCTGTCAGCTCATCTGGTAGCTCAGCTGAAGATACTTTACCCTGACTAGAAATTACTAGAATTTCTCCCAGTTCTTCAATATTTTCATTTACCTGAACCTTAAATACTATGTCTTTATAACTTAGATCATCTATAGTATCTAGCTTTACTATGATTTCATCATCATTTATGTTATATTCATTCTCTTCATTTTGTTGGGTTGTTTTAATCTGCTTATACGAAATATCCTGAGTCATAAGCTTATTGGATAAGACTTCTGCTATTTGACTGGATTGAGTACCATTATTATTTTGGCTGCCCTGATAAAGTTCCAGACTTCCTTCGACAAAGCTAGTTCCTTCTGGTATATAGTCAGTTAGATTTACCTGAGTGGCTTGAGCTGTACCCAGATTTGCTATACGGATAATATATACAAGTTGGTCTCCACCTTCTACATTTCCTCCATTTTCATCTATAACTGTCTTACGGGCATCCAGAATTGGAGCATTACCTACTATGCTTGTTGTTGCCTGATCTCCAGTATCAGAATCAATACTCAATACAGGCTTGATCGGCCCAGAGCCATTGCCATTACCAATTAATTCTACCTGGTTGGAGATTCTGCTTCCTACAGAGGCATCTTCAAATACCCTGACACTATATTCAACTACTACTTCATCACATGATTGGTTTGTAACTACTCCTTTTTCTTTTCCAGGGCTATTTATCTCTAATCCTGTAAGCAGTGCTGATCTGTCATCTATGTCAGCAACTGTAGTTCCATTTAGACTGGTCGACCCCTTTACATAAGCTGTATTGGAAGGTATTATCCCTTTCAATATTGAGTTTACTAACTTAGCTTCGCCACTATTCTTTACTTCTATACGATATGTTATTACCTCTCCTGGAAGTAAGATATCATTTTCATAATTATCTTCCATGATAACAGACATATCTGGACGCTGAACATCATTAACTGTTATCTTAATCGTTTCACTGTCTGTTAACTCACCATCACTGATGGTAAATGTCAACTGATATTCACCTGCATCCTGATAACCTGGTTTCCAGCTAAACTCTCCTGTAACTCCATCAAGACTGGCTTTTATCGGCATTCCTGTGACAGTCAGTTCTAAGTTCTCAGAGTCTATGTCACTGGCTGCTATGATGAAACTTAATTCCTGTCCTTCCTTGACTATTTTATCCCCTATAGTTTCCAGTAATGGTGCATCATTTATTGCTTTTACATCGATTGTCATTGAATAAATCTCAGTACTATATTCTGTTCCATCATTTACCTGGAACTTGAAGCTGTCATAGCCTGTACCATTGGCATCTGCTTCAGGAATAAAGACTAATTTTCCTGCCTCTATATCAGCTTTACTTATTTCTTGATTTAGACTTATCTCTTGATTGTCTGCTCCACTTACCTTTAATTCTAGTGAACCTATATTTTCTAACTCTGTTATCTTAATATGATCTAGTACATCTCCATCGGCATCATTATAGCCAAAATCTTCAACAGTAAAAATATATCTTGTATCCTCATCACTGCTTACTGTCTTATCCTGAGCTGTCGGAAGTTGATTTAAAGTGAAACTCAACTGATCTGAACCTTGATAGGCATTACCTGCTATGTCCTTTCCTGCTACAGTAACCACTGCTGTGCTTTCATTGGATTGGGGAACTGTCCAATCATATACCCATGTTTTATTGTCTCCACTCATGGTCATCTGAATATCTGATACCCCACCATTACTTATACTTATTGTTGGAGTATCTGCCATAGCTTCACTAAAGCTGGCTGTTATCCGTACTATATCATTTTCTTTTATTAAGTCATCATCATCATTGTATGTCAGGATTACTGTTGGAACTGTTATGTCCAGAATTGCAGTATCTGTCACTGCTGCTGCGCTATTTCCAGCAGTATCTGTTAATATTACACTTAAAGCCAGTGTGCCATCATTTAAACTGCTTACATCTATACCGCTTATCTGATCTGTCGCTGTTGCAATTGTTCCACTTCCTGTTACATCTACTCCTCCGCCATCACTACTAATGGTGTAGCTGTAATCTACTCCCACTTCTGCTCCAGCAATGCTGAAGGATACTGAGCTTTTTTCACTGTTATTTATTCTACCATCATCAAAGCTTACACTTTGACCAGAGGGTGGTTTTTCATCATTTAATGCCTTTACACCTGTTGTCTGTCCTACTAATGTTGCATTTCCCGCTTCATCATATATTGATGCTCCATCTGCCGGTGTTATCTCTATTGTTTCATTCCCATCAGGAGTGCCAGTGATATCAATGAATACCCTGACTGTTGTCTCCCCTCCTGTAAGCGCAGATGCTGATGTTTCAACTGTATTGTCATTCTTTTTTACAGAACTTATTACTACATTTGTTGCTGTTCCTCCATTTTGAGTAAATGTTATACTCAGTTTATCTGCCGTTAATGCTGTTGTTCCGTCGTTTGCTCCATATATTCCCTCACTGAATACCACGTCTATATATGAATTGTCCGATGACAGCGTAACTGATGATATAGTCGCTGGTGTGGTATCCCATCCTGCTACAGCTACACCTACTCCATCTGTCGCAAAAACATTGCCTGCTAAGTCCTCTACTGTTCCGTTTCCACCTGCTGTATATTTAACTGTTATACCTTCTTTTGCAGAGATACCCATATCTGCTACTGTAAGTACTACATGGCTTGCATCTACTCCCTGGGCTATACCACTTACTGCATATGTTGTTAATGGATCTCCTATCTCTTCTACTGTAAAGCCTCCATCATTTGCCTTGTCTAAGTTCACACAGTCTTCACTCAATGTTAATGTTATCTGTGTATCGCTGTCCCTTGTTGCACTAACGAAAGCAGGTGGTACCTGGTCATTCATTGAGATTACACCTGTTGTCTGCCCTGCTGCTGTTACATTTCCTGCTTTATCATAAATTGATGCCCCATCTAGCGGTGTTATCTCTATTGTTTCATTTCCGTCAGGTATTCCTGTTATATTTAAAAATACCCGGACTGTTGTCTCTCCTCCTGTAAGGGATGATGTCAAACCTTCATCTGTATTATCATTCTGCTTTACAGAACTTATTGCTGCACCTGTTGCTGTTCCTCCATTCTGGAGAAACTCAAAGTGTAATTTGTCTGCTGTCAATGCTGCCACTCCACCATCCACTCCATATATTCCCTCACTGAATACTACGTCTATATATGAATTATCTGATGATAGTGTTCCTGATAATATAGTCGCAGGGGTACTATCCCATCCTTCTACAGCCACACCTACTCCATCTGTCTGCATCTGGTTTCCTAATGAATCTTGTACTGTTCCGTTTCCTCCAGCTGTATACTTGACTGTTACACCTTCTTTTGCAGAGATGCCCATATCTGCTACTGTAAGTACTACGTGGCTTGCATCTACTCCCTGGGCTATACCACTTACTGCATATGTTGTTAATGGGTCTCCTGTCTCTTCTACTGTAAACCCTCCGTCATTTGCCTTGTCTAGGTTTGCACAGTCTTCACTCAATGTTACTGTAATCTGGGTATCACTGTCCCTTACTGCACTTACCAGAGTTGGAGGGGTTGTTTCCCTGGTTCTAAAGTTCCATGTTGTCGTATCTGCTATTCCTGCGAAATTGATACCCATTGAATCTTTAAAAGCTGAATCATCTATCTGTACATAATACCCAGTCTCACCACTCAAATCGTCTGTAGGGTCTATTGTCACAATATTATCCACTATGCTTACATTTGCATTGGATACGTGTATTTGTTCTATCTGTGCATTATTAGAATCATATATTGTTATGTTACCTGTTCCTTTTACCAGGTTATCACTAAAGGTTATTTCAAGGTTATTTCCCACTCCTACATCAACTGCATCATCAGCAGGACTTAAATCGGTTACCTCCGGCACTTGGGAGACATACAGCTCAATAAAATCAAACCCTATATAATCAAAAGCATCACTCATTGCCGCTTCAAGACGGATTTGCAGTTTTTGTGTTCCGGCTGCTAAGACAGGAACAATTATATTTACCTCCTCCCAACTATCATCTGCATTTGGAGTTGTATTTCCAACATTATATGTACTTAATATACTATCGTCTGCTGCAATTAAATCCAAACAAATTTCTGCAGTAGAAGCACTAAAATAATGTGAGATATATCCACTTAATTTGACACCGACGCTACCCTGATCCACCATAGCTGAAATATCAGATATATCAATTATCTGTGCTAGTGTACCACTACCATCAACACCATTAGTATAATAGTAAAAAACATTACCTGCCCCTGCTGGCATAGCTGCAAAAGAAGGAAATAGATCATCAGCTCTCCAAGCTGTTGGGTCAAGTGTATCCGAAACACCCCAATTATCTAAACCATTTGTTGCATCTCCATTAATAACTATATTAGTGTCAAATGCTGTTGCAGCATATACCTTACTATCAATTATATATGGCATTACGGCACACGAAAAAAACATAATTATTACTAAAATGCAAGAATACACTTTAAAAAGTCTAAACCTCATAAATATACCTCCTATTTTCAAAAACATATTCACCCTGACACCTTTATCAGTAAATAAAAAATGTAAATATTATTTTTATTTTAATCTATTCTAATTTCTACATCTACCACATCTTCACCAAATTAACAAACAACCCACGATATATATAATCAAGGTCAGTCAAATCGTCATTAAAATCAGTAAAGTTATAACCTAAACCTAATTTCATGCTATTCCCTAATCCCTTATTTACTCCTACTAAAAACCCACTTTTTCTATCTTCAGCCTGTCTATTCTCCAATATGCGATATTCTCCGTAGACATCCCAGTCATCTGAGGCTCTATAGTTCAAGCGATTAATCCAAAGATATGTATCACTAGCAGCATTTATCTTGTTTTCATTAGTAGAACTATTATCAGCTATCTTAGATATAATCTGACTATTCTTCCACGCTATCTTTTCACCCAGCTGCCACTTAGCATCTATATCATAGATAGCCTCAACTGAGAATATATTTGACCGTTCATCATATTTTGAAATACCTTCCTGATCCTCAGGTTTATATTCCTCCTGATATGTGTACATTGCCAAAAGGTTTAATCTATCATTATCAATAGGGCGATAAGCCAGTCCAAATTGTACCTCTGTAAAGCTATCATCCCTATCAAGAGTATTATCTCTCTCTGTCAAAGAATAGTCTAGGTTAAACAATATTGATAGCTCTTCATTATACTTCATATCAAAGCCTGAAGTCAGCACATACTGTCTGAGCTCCTTATCACCATGATCCCTTCTATACTCAATTTTTGCCCTATAATTCCTGTCCTCTTCCCTATAGCTAAGTGAAGGGGTAATAATATCACGACTCACTTCACTCTTATCTTCTTTTATTACATTACTCCTGCTGTAGTCAAAGGCAAATGACCATTTCTGGTCAGGGTTGTATTTTAGACCAACTACATTAGAAGTACTATCTTCACTGGAATCAGTATCGTTTTTATGTTCCAGATAGATATCTGTCTGATCATTAAGGTTTGTACTTGTTCCAAACACTAGAGATGAATCACCTTTTCCCTTTGTTACAAAGTCAGAATATAGTTGACCATACTTATATTGATAAGCACCGCCTAATTTCAGGGTGTTTCTATCTGCTACACCAGCACTATTGTCTACTGTCAGAGCAGCATCTAGAGATATATTTTCCTGTGGTTTTACTTTCGCACCAATTCTTGTCTTATTTACCTTCTCACCCTTTAGCGATAGTTCCTGACCACCATAGATCTCTTTCGTATCATCTATCTGATATCTGAAATCCAGTTCACCAAGAACTTGATTACTCTCTTGCTGATTCTGATCTATTTTGTTTATCTGTTTCAATCCCCCGTCTAAGCTCAATTTCTCATTCATTTTTTTACTCATTTCAAGTTCTAAAGTGTCACTTTGACCACTTACTTCTTTTCGTTCTGTATAATACCTACCACTATATGTAAAATCTTCACTTCCACCTTTTAATTCCAACCTATAGCTATCCGTGTTCTCTTCAATACCTTCTCTTTGACTGGAAAAACCCTTATCCTTATGTGTATATCCTGCTGTAATATCTACTTCAGGCAGACTTGAATCTAACTTACTTAACTTAGTCTGGTATCCTAGTAGATAGGCACTAGGCTTTCCACTTACTACAGAGGCATTACTTAATCTATCATAGCTAATTCCACCATCTTCAGAGAGATATTGATTTGATAGTATATCCTCTGTGTTAGCCCACTCTGCCCTAAACTTACCCGCATCACTTTGGTAGTCATAGGCTAGACCCAGGGAACTATATCCCTTTGCTGAAGATAATAACTCTTTACTATAGGTAGCACTAAGCTTTGAACCATCATTTCCTAACAGCAAATTAAGTCCATAGCTTGCCGCTTCATCATTATTACCGATTGGTTCATATTCATAATTAGCGATTAAATATCTACTCTTATCATCATTTGATATGTATTCCCTTTCCAGCAGATAGGCTGTTAAGATAACCCTACCTGATAGGTAATCAATATCATAGTCAGTCCCAGGAGCCAGTCTTTCAGTCTTTTCAACCTCTCCTGTAAGATCATCCCGGACCTCTATCTTCAGCTCCTCTGAACCAACAATTAGATTACCATGTTTTAGATAATATAGGATACCTCCGGTCATTTCTAACTCATTATATGAATGTAGACTTTCAACCTTAGACCAGAACCCCTTTACATTAGCTGTACTGTCTTGAGAAATCTCATAAGCTGAATTAAACTTAAATCCATAAAGACTACGGTTATATCCTAGTAATTTATTATTATTAATATTATAACTATAATTCCCCCATAAAAGCTCTGTCTTATCCCAAGTCAGATTGAGATATAAGTCACCCTGATTACCAGCCATATTCACTACTGAAGAATTATCCCCATATACTGGATAATATCTTTCTGGATCAATCCTACTTATTGTATTACCAGTCTTTTGTTTAAAAAGATTCGTCCATATTTCATCTGCATTACCCTGACCACTATCCAGTTTAGCAGTTAGCAGATATTTTCCTTTTATCTTACCCTTAAGAAAAAGGACCGTTCTCCCATTAAATACTACTTCTTTTGTAAACTGATCATCATCACTGATCATTTCAATATTTCCTGAAGGATTATTAAACAAAAGTGTCAGATCAATCATACCTACCAGCAGCATATTATCTCCAAAATATTCATCTATTTCATTGTCTCCTGCTGATGTTTCCATAGAAAAAATAAATAAATTAAAAAATAGTAGAATAAAGACAAAGAAAAGACTTAAAACTAAGTTACCCTTCTTAAATATAGTAATTTCCAATAACACCATCCCCTTAAACTTTTTATATGTATAAAGTTACTTCTAATAATTTGCATATATATAGTAATTATATATCGTATCAAATTAAGTAGCAATTGCACTTTAGTACAGTCTGGACTGTACTTTGGTACAGTTTTTTACCCAAAAAGTATAGTTTCTTAATAAAAAAGTACAGTATTGTAGTTTTACTAGTAATGAAAAAGGACAAAGCCTCAACCTCATAATCGAAGTTGAAACTTTGTCCTATATTGAAATCAATTTCTCACTTTCTTCATTTAACCTTTTTCCCATTCACTATAATCTAGCTCATTAAGCTCATATACCCTTCTAGTAATATATGGTGGTATTGACCTACCCTATATATAAGCCGCAGGCAGGTAAAGTCTCATGTAAGAGTTTGTATTTATGTATAGCAGCTGCCCTCATGAAAAGGGTCCAATCTGCTTTATTAAATAAATTCTTCCGCTCAAACTTATGATAATTATAAGAGGCGTATTCAAGTCTTTCTAGGACACCCTTTGCTTTTACCGCCAATGCTGCCTTATTAAACCAGCTTCTCCTATCATAAGCTAGATTACTATCAATTTCATCAAAATCAGAAAAACCAAAACCATTATTATGAATCATTTCTAACCAATTCTGATGTCTTTGCTGATAACTACCAGTGCGCTTTAATAATTTAATAATTTTCTTCATATTTTCTTCACTAAGACTACTGGCAATAGGTCTACCATATTGAGGATTTTCTTCCAGATAATCCACTAAATATCCAAAAATATTTACAACAGCAGGAATAAATCTATCCTTAAGATTATTAACCTTGATCTCCTCATTCCCCCGTAGATATGACCATACTGCAAAGGGAATATCAGGATTTTTAGCAGCAACTGCATGTCCAACAGGGAATATCCCTGGAACCCTTTTAACTATTTGATGGAGTAGATAGTTTTTGAAGGTCATACTATCCTCACTCTGGATAACTTTAATTTGATTATATGGATCAAAAAAGCCCTTAAAGTCTTGATGGCTGTATGCATCAGCATAGATATGAAAGAAGATTCCTAGATAATGCAAACCATAGTCATAACTGCCTAGCTCTATTAATTCTTTCTTCAATAATGTAATAGACTTCCCTTCTGGCCTGGTTACCAAGGCGTCGCTCATATTATCACCTTCTCCTGAAGGTAAGAAATGAAATGGTATCCAGATATTAAAAGCATCATTGACATCTACCATCCTCAAAAAAGCCAAATCTTCATGTGATGTCCTGGTCTGGTGAAATACTCCCCCATTTTTGAATTTTAAAGCATGATCAAAATTAGCATTATCTACCTGTTGAGAGGCATAAGCCACTTTTTCAGCATAGATACTTTTCATTCCAGCCAGACGACATAGAGCATAAATAGCTGTATGATGAAAATCAATCTCCACAAAAAACCCTCCAATCCAAAAACCAAATACATATACATACATATTTGTCCATTTTATGATAATATCCTGCTAAAAAGATGAAAAAAATTATATTAAGGTGTTTTTTGTAGGATTGTGTTTTAGTAAGTAACAAAAAAATCCCTACCCAAAGGAGTAATCTCCTTTGGATAAGGATAACTGTTTTTTAAAAAATATCAATATTAATTACTGAGCAATTGACTCTGATAAATCCTCATCTGCAAAGTACTTCCTGACAAAAACTATAAAGATAGACAAGAAAATACCTAATACACCAGCTATAGCAACATTTAATTTTTTATTAGGACTAATTGGGGTTTCTGTAACTACAGCTCTACTTATAACAGATATATTATAATCTTCCTTCTCCAGATTCTGTACCAAAGAATTATATAAATTTTCAGTGCTTTGATAGTTCTGTTTTGTTTCCGATAATCTTAGGTTTAGAAACTTTTGTCTTTCTTCCAGAGTAGCTAATTTCTCTTTCAATTGCACTATCTCTTCATCTATAACAGCTATATCATTAGTAAGTATCTTAACTTCTTCCCTTTTTGTAGCTAAATCAAGATCAACCTGATTAAGCTGGCGTTGTATTGTCATATATATATCATTAATACTCTCTTTCTTAGTTACTAAAGACTGTAAATTACTATTACCCCTAAATAAGTCAGCCAGGGCTTCCATACTACTATCTTCAAGGGTTTCATTAGTCACAATAAATTCCTTAGTATTCTGTAATTGTTCTTTTAAAAGCCTGTTTTTCTCTTCCAGGACTGTAATATCGTTCTTCAAATTAAGTACTCTATTCTCGTAATCTACTAATTTATTATTCCTGGTATTTAATCTCATTTTAACAAGACCAATATTTGTGGTTTTCTCAAACTCGGTTAATTTATTCTCAGCTTCTATATATCGGTTTTCCCTTGTATTCATCAATGATTCAATCTTGTTCATATAATTACTGTTTATACTACTCATATAGTTTTCTACTTCAACACTAAATACCCTAACCCATTCATTTAATAAATCTGCTGCTAAAACATTATCTGTATCTGTTAGCTTTAAAACAACATTATTCGTTTCTTCATTAGTACTAACAGATAGCTTTCTATCCATACCATCCAGCGTTATGTCTAGATCATACCTTTCAATTAACTGCTCTTTTAATTCTGGAGTTCTAAGAAAAGAAATATACTCATCATTTAATAGCTCAGTTTCATTAATCAATTGATAATCTGGTGTATATACCTCACTACTTGTTTCATAAACTGGTTCAGCTATAAAGAAACTATAAATACCGGCAATTAATACAAATACTGTAGTTACAGCTAATATGAACCACTTACTATCCCATAAAACCATAAATAATTCCCGTAAATCAATTTCTTCATAATCATTATATACTTGATTATTTGTTTCATCGTTCACCACTAAAATCCCTCTCCTTACTGGCTAATATTTTTGACATATTAATAAAAAATGAAGTTAGAATTAACTAGATATGATAATATTTTTACCTTTATCCTAAATATGTATCTTTTCTATACATATTTCTAGATTTTATTCAATATTCCTGCATTAATCACAAAAAAAGCATACTAAAAAAATATAAAGGAATATACTATTTCTTGTCGTAATAGTTAATATGACTACTAAATGGAGGTTATGTCAAATGATTTATGACAGTATTAAAAAACATCACTATTACCATAGCTTAAATGATAAGTTTAAAACTGCATTTGAATATCTACTTTATATAGACGCTGACAATCTTGAAGTGGGGTCATATAATATTCAGGGTACTGATATTATTGCTAACATTGGTATGTATAAGACAAAAAACAAAGCAGAAGCTAAATGGGAAAGCCATCAGAAATATATCGATATTCAATATATTGTAAAGGGCTCAGAGTTAATAGGAATTTCACATATTAATAGAATGGAAAACTCGGAAAATTATAGTACTATAAATGATATCCAGTTTCATTCTGGAGAAGGTGACTTCTTAAGACTTACTAAAGGCGGCTTTATCATCTTTGAACCAGGTGAAATACATATGCCAGCAATACAAGTTGATAAACCTGAAGATGTTGTTAAAGTGGTTATGAAAATTAAAATATAAGTTCTTTACACAATATGTAATTAGACCTTGTCCAATTTAAACTGTCACTGGACCACCCTGGGCTATCTGTTTCTTAAATAGTGGGATTACACTACCATGACTACCCAATACATTACCAAATCTAACAGCCATGAACTTTGTCTTACTTTCTTTATTGATAGTCTGGATAAGTCTTCTACCTTTACTTCCCTGATCTGACTCAGGTTTACATCACCATTTAATATCTCATACATACCTGGGACAATATTTACCTTAACATCATCCTTAGCACATAGTTCAAAGATACCCTTTATCTCTTTACCCCGGGCAGATGGAATAGCGATAACAACCTCATCAACCCGACCTATCCTCAGATACTGGCGGTATACTATAAAAGCAAGTACATTGCAATACTAGAAAAAATCCTATATCTATTGGAGGTAAGACTGGAATTAAAAACTGAACAGTCTGAAATATTAAAATGACAGAATACAAAGTCAGCCTTATTACTTTATTCTTTTTCTCATAAATCCTACTGTAATTATAAACTCCAATAATTGTAGTTATAATAATAGATATAAGCATTCCTGACATGAGATATAATTTTTCAAAGTTATATAAAATCTCATGTTCATACACTTTTAACCCTCCAGATAATATTTAGAAAACTCCTCTAAATTTAATCTCAATGGAAACCTGACCATTTAATATTTTTTCTAGTTATTTACATATTTCTCTATTAATTATTATTTCCTGCATTGATGCAATGTATCTAGTGACTTGTAGAAAAAAAATTCTACTTTGGTAACTCTAGACAAACAGTTAATTAAAGCCGCTAATACTATAGATCTATCAGTTGCGTCTATCCAATTCTAAATAAGTTCTATTAAATAAAAAAATATTTAGCCTAGCCATTTATTTCTTCCCAGTTGCACCTAAATATAATAAAAATATAAAAACCCTAATCCATTGTATTATCTTATGGAATAGGGCAAAAAATTGTCTTTAGCATTAGATATTTGTTATATTTTAATGTTGTATTTCTTCTTTTAATAATATAATTTGTTTCTTCTCTAAATTTGTCAATTTAATTATTTGCTCTATAGCCATATCGTTTTTTAACATATTTCTGGCTATTTCAATTTTACCTTCTTGTCTTCCTTCTTGTCTTCCTTCTTTTCTGCCTTCTTGACGAAGCTTTTCAGCCATTGTCATTATTATATCACCCTCCTTAAAACCTTGTTCCTCTAATAATTTAGCAATACTTCTTAAATCAAACTCTTCTTGAACTTCAAATGTATATTTTATTCCCTGAAAGACAAATTCTTGATCAATTTCAACTAGTTTTATAATATAATTCGTTATTTCTTTGTAAACTAAATTTATCTTCTTGCTCCTTATCATCTTTATTATCTTTAAAGCATATTGTAATTTGAAATCCCCTAATATCTTGATATTACTCTTTAGAGAAAAATCATAAAACAAAACTTTAAATAATGGTAGAAATCTCTCAAATTTATCTTTATTATTACTATTAAAATATTCCTCAAAACTTTTTTTGATATTTTTATTGCTCTCCCCATGGTAAAAAAGTATCGGTATAATTATCGGTAAACTATCAGAATTATTCTTATCTTTTATTTTCATCCATATTTTACTCATATAATTTAATAATTGCAAAATACTCCACTTATCCTCATAGCTTTTATGCTCAAACAAGAAATAAAGATATACCTTTTCTCCCTTTATTTCAGTCTGGTAAAGAATATCAGAATAATAATCTTCTAATTCTTGGTCAATATATGTGTTATCTTCTAATTTCAACTTATCATAATTAATTATTTCTTTTAGACCATCCGGTAAATAATTTCTCAAAAAATCCTGTACAAGCTCTAACCTACCAAAAGAAGCTTTAAAAAATTTATCATGTGGATTATTTAATTTATTAACCATTATAAAAAGTCCTTTCATTATTATTTTACCATATCGGATATGAATTTATCAATAGCTTAATATTATTATACCATTATTTTACACTTTAGTCAAACAGATGTTTGCTTTAAGAATATATTAACCATTACTTTTAATCTTCACATTGAATAAAAATTTAAATAGTAGATTCACCCCCACCCATTAACATAAACGGGGCTTTCTAGCCTAAACTCAGCAACCTGTCCTCACCTTACAAAAATTGGGTATTCCAAGGAGCCTGCCTTAATAAACTCTGACTGTTGGTCATAGAAGGCTACTAGTATCCTATAATTACCCTCTTCTGTAAAGAAAATATTTTTGAAATAATTTTGATGAGTATGACTCAATTTAACATTGAAAATATCTGATTGAGATGCAGCTCATTGCCGAACATACTTTCGTAAAATGGTGATTTTGCGAAGATTTATTTCATTAAATATTCCTATTCTTTACTTACATTATAATAAGTACCAACTCTATTCTCTACGCTAGTCTAGTTCTTTCTTTTCCCTGTAATGTTTTAAAAAATAATAAAGGTATTTGTAATCTCTTGTAGTAATATGTAACATAAGAAGAAACCGGAGGTGTACTATATGATATATGATTCTATAGAAAATCATCACTCTTACCACAGCTTAAATGATAAGTTCAAAATAGCATTTGAATATCTACTTATATATAGATACTGAGAATATTGAAGCGGGCTCATATAATGTTCAGGAATCTGATATTATTGCTAATATTGGTATGTATAAGACAAAAGGTAACTTTATCATCTTTACACCAGGTGAATTACATCTGCCAGCAATACAAGTTAATAAGCCTGATGATGTTGTTAAGATAGTTATGAAGATTAAAATATAAGTTCTTTACAAAAGAAAATCCATATAAATACAATGGTTTATCTACCATCATATTTATATGGATTTAGATTAATACGCATTACTCCCGACTACTAGCTATCTCATCCTCTACATTAAATTCTTCCTCACTCATCCCTAACATCTCTCTATCAAAAACAAGCTCAGTATATTATCCCGGTTTGGCTTATATGTTCCTACTAAGTCCACCAGCAATTTAATAATCCCTGCTGTATCACCATTACGTACTATTCGCTTCAATTTCTCCATAGCCCTGTCCAATTTAACTATATCTATCTCTCCTAAGTGGGTTATAGATATCCTGCTATGTTCTGTAGATATATTATCTTCATCATCATTCATACCTGGGACAATATTTACCTTAACACCATCCTTAGCGCATAGTTCATAGATATAGATACCCTTTATCTCTTTTCCCCGGGCAGATGGAATAGCTATAACAACCTCATCAACCCTATATTGCTCTAATATCTCAGGTATATCATATCTATTACCTAGAACTTCCTTACCGTGTATCTGTAAATTTCTTTTTTTAGGGTCATCATCAACTAGTCCTACTATATATCTACCTAACTCAGTATGTTTATTAATCTCTCTTATTAAAATTTCAGCAGCATCCCCAGCTCCAACTACTAATACCCTTGTAGTTATATTATTATTATTATTACCAATTAAGTGTTCCTTCAGAAGTCGAAGCCCAAACCTGGAACCCCCTAATATAAAGACATCAACAAGGAAATTAATCAAAAGCACACTTCTAGGGAAACCTGTCCTGGAGAAGAATACATATACTACTAATTAATGTAGATATAGATGAAGAGAAGATAAATAAATTAAAATGTGGTGAGGTTCCTATTTATATTTATTATAATAAAAATACAAACAAGAGCCATTCATGAGAAATGGCTAGTAATTCAATGACAGAAAAGAGAAGATCCATAAGTAGATCTTCCAGTACAAAGAGACTCCCGATTTAGGGAGTTTCTTTTTTGTTAAGCTCACTTTCTACTTATTCAACTTCTTTTTGGTAAAACTTAAAACATAATACTACACTAATTATAATTAAAGCTATTGCTCCAAATTGAAGGCCTTTAAAATCAATTAAATAATCACCCGGAGTATAACTACCTTTCATAGCAGCTTGAAAAGCTACTCTACCCAACATAGGCATCACTAACTGAATAATTCTTGTAACTATTAAAGTTACTATCCCAATAACAGCACCTATCCCTGATAATACAAAACCTTCTTTATTCATAATATAGTTGCTCCTCTTCTAAAGTGATCTATAATAATAATTCAAATGGATCCATTACTTACTTTAATAGGGCCAAACCTTCTTTAATCTCTCACAGCAAAATCCCTCTCACATACTATGCGAGGGGATTTTATATTATTAATCTCAATTACTTTTTCTCTTTCCATACATTATAAAACCTGCTGATATCAAAATATAAATTGGTGAAAAATTTAAAAAGATATCCCGGTAAGCATCTGGATGCAATTCAATGAAGAAACCACTGATCCAGACCAATATTAATATAACCCCCATTGTAACTGCATAATGCAATCCATTATCTCTTGCATATATTGGCTGACTGTATAACCATATTGTTTGGTGTCCTTTAAAACAAAATCAATTCAAAAGCAGCGTTACTGCAACTTTATTAATTAACTCGGGAACAATATACACTTTACTATTATTACATATTTTTGATAAATAACCTAGTAATATATGTCGAATCTAGTCATTAATCTTATAATACTCCATATACCAGTTAGCAAACTCTTGTAAACCTTCTTCATTAGAAGTCTCTGGTTTAAATCCTATAGCCTTTTGTAATAAATCAGTAGAGGCGTTAAGTAGCAGGGACATCCCCTGCTTTCATTGGTTCATATATCTTTCATATTTTCGAAAGATATTCTTTTAGTTCTATCATCTTTATTTTATAATTTATATTATGTCTTTGACAGTATTTCAGGATCCAGTTATAATCCCTTTTAGTACCGTTTCTAGAGCTAAATCTTCGAACTGTCATTAGCATTCTATGTCTATAATTCATAGGATACTGGTTCATACTTTTAGATGTTACTTCTTTAAATTCCTGATGCATTTGATCTACAGTAAATTCTTCTGATAAATATTTCAAAAATAAAAGCTCATAAAAAGCAAAGGGAATAACATCTTCAATAAGTTCTTTGACTAACGTTTCGTGAGGTCCAAAATCTTTTGTATCATCAGAGACAAATGCAAACAATCCCATGGTTTTTGCTAAAGAGACTGCATATAATTCCCCTCTGTCAAAAAGATATTCAAAATCCCTTTTGTAATCTTCAAATAAGCCTTTTATTCCCTTTTTAATCAGATCTTTATTAGTTATGATTTCTATTCTACCCTCATCTAAATCAGATGAA
>JADQBV010000199.1 GCA_016278415.1 Halanaerobiales bacterium | reverse complement strand
ATGAAGTATTTATCTACCCCAAAGCAACCTTTATCAAAAGACCTAACCGATTTATTGCCCATGTACTTCTAGATGGAGTAGAAGAAATCGTTCACGTAAAGAATACAGGTAGGTGCCAGGAAATACTCATCGAAGGAACAACTGTCATACTGGAAAAGGCCAAAAATAAAAACAGGAAAACAAAATATTCTCTGATAGCAGCTTACAAGGATAACCTGCTTATTAATATCGATTCACAGGTACCAAATCAAGTAGTATTTGAAGCACTTAAAAATGAAGAATTACCAGGATTTAATAAACTAATCAAATTAAAAAGAGAAGTTACTTTTAAAAACTCAAGATTTGATATTTATTTTGAAAACAATAATCAGGCAGGCTTTATTGAAGTAAAAGGTGTAACTTTAGAAGACAAGGGAAAAACCATGTTCCCTGACGCCCCTACTGCTAGAGGCAGTAAGCATGTCAAAGAAATGATTAAAGCTGTAGAAGAAGGTTATCTAGGATATATATTCTTCTTAATTCAATTACAGGGGGCAGCAGATTTTACCACTAACAAAAAAACAGACCCTGACTTCTCCGAAGCCCTTAAAAAAGCTAAAGATAAAGGAGTAACACTACTAGCCTATGACTGTCATATCACAGAAAATAGCATTACCCTCAACAGGGAGATTCCAATTATTTTATAACTAGTAGCCCAGATTTTTTCTGGGTATTTTTTCATTGTGTTAACTCCTATGGTGCAACCCCCCCCCTGAAACTAAAAAAATACTTTATTTATAATAGATGTAGAATTATGAATTTTTTTATAATATAATGTAAGTAATATATAATAACTTAGAAATAATAATGGAATAATAATTTAATAGGAGGGTTACCAAATGTTAAACAGTATTAGAGTTAAAATGATGTTACTAATTGCCGCTATGACTTTTATATTATTGGCAGGAAGCTCCCTGCTTGCTTATAACCAAGCAAGAAATATTATGGAAGATACTATCTTTAGTTCAGCGGAAAGTACAAGCATTCAAAATGCAAAGTTAATTTCACAAATAATTACAGGACTTAAAAAAGAGGTTGAAAATAGAGTAAATATCAGTATTTTTGATGGTTTTGGGTCATCATTAAATGATATGGATACTAAACAATTTACAGATATTTACTGGATAAAAGAACAAAAATCCCTTATTTCTATGGCGAATAGCGATGAAGACATTACAGATATATTCCTGGCTAACTTAAACGGTGAAGCCCACTTAACTTCTGATATAAATAATCAATATGATATCTCAGATCGTGAATACTTTAGAGAGATAAAGAATACCAAAAGTACTGTTATCTCTAATCCAATTATAGATAAAGCCAATCAACAGAAGAGCATAGTTGTTGCAACTCCTATTTTTGTAAATGAAAAAATGATCGCAGTCATGGGTCATATTATTGATCTAAATACCTTTCAAATAAAGGAACAGGTTGACAGTATGAATGTAAATGGTAGTGGGTTTGGTTGGTTAATTTCTGACAACATGATCACTATTGCCTATCCAGAAGATGAATACATCGGTAATCAAGAACTTTTACAAGAAAATGCTGATTTTAAAAGTCTAGCCCAAAGAATAGTAAAAGAAAAATCTGGAACTGCTTTTTATAAACTAAATGGAATTGTGAGCGGAATAGCTTATGCCCCTGTTCCTTCTTCAGATTGGATTCTAGCTATGGTCTTTGAACAAAATAAGGTTTTAGCACCCCTTGTTAATATGAGAGAAGGAAGTGTTATGGTTGCTGCTCTGGCTGTACTAATAGGTTTAATTGTTGCATTCTTAATAGCCACTTATATAAGCCGCCCTATTGTTGCGACAAGTAAAGTTGTTGCAAAAATTGCCGCTGGTGATTTTACTGAAGATGATGATAACTTAAATGATGCAAGAAATGATGAAATCGGAACATTAATTAAAGGTATTAGTAAAATGCGTAAAAATTTGAGAGAGATGATTGCAAATGTTGCAGATATTTCTACACAAGTTGCAGCAGCAAGTGAAGAATTATCAGCTTCTGGTTATCAGGTTGGGGAAACTGCTGAGCAAGTTAGTCAGTCTATTCAGGGTGTTGCTTCTGGCGCCGAAGAACAATCAGCCCAAACAGAAGAAACAGCTGATATTATTAAAACTTTAATTAAACAAATTAATGTAACAGGTACTCTATCTAAAGACATGTCCCAGAAGGCCGAAGATGTTATGGAATATATTGTAACAGGTAATACAAGAGTTAAAAAGTCTATTAATCAAGTATATAAAGTTAAAGAAGATACTGGTGAAGTAGCTATAAAAATTAATTCCTTAGGAACCGCTTCTAATAAAATTGGAGAAATAATAGAATTAATTAATGGTATTGCAGCCCAAACAAATCTACTGGCTTTAAATGCAGCAATAGAGGCAGCTAGAGCTGGCGAAGCAGGCAGAGGTTTTAGTGTAGTAGCTGATGAAATTAGAAATTTAGCTGAAGAATCCTCTCAGGCTACTGAAAAAATAGATGAACTAATCAGCAAGATACAAGAGGGCGTATCAGTAGCAGTTACTAAGATGAATGAAGGTGCTGATACGGTTGATAGTAGTGTGAAAGTCATTCAAGAAACAGGAGAAATATTTACCAAAATAGAAAATGCTGCTAAAGGGCTTAGTGAACTTATTATGACTGTCAGTAGTAATGGTAATAAAATGATAGAAAATAGCCAAAAAGTTGACAGTGTAATTAATGATCTATCCAAAGTAAGTCTAGAAGCATCTGGTAATGCTGATAAGGTTGCGGCTTCCAGTGAAGAACAAATATCAGCGACTAAAGATATTATTTCCTCTGCTACCAGGTTGGCTGAGATGGCAGATCAATTAACTATCTCTGTAGAAGCCTTTAAATTGTAAGAATAGTAGAACGGAAAAAATAATTTAAAAAACAAAACAATTTTATTGAGAATATCTCTTCATATAATAAACTACGGCATATAGAGTCTATATGCCGTAGTTTATTATATGCTCATTTTTATTCTATACCTTGATATACATAAAGTCACTTGTACTGAAGCTAAGAACTCATTTTACACTCATGACTAACTGCTGCTAATAACTTCATGCTCATACGAACGCAAGCTGCAGTAAGTCCCAGTATTAATTCGTCTAAGCTTCAGATAAAACATTGAAGCTAAGAACTCATTTTACACAAAGCCTCCCATAAGCCGATTAGATAGGTGGCTCCTAATGCTCTGTCATATAAACCGTATCCTGGTCGTGCTTCTTCGCCCCAGATCATTCTCCCGTGGTCAGGACGAATATAGCCCTCAAATCCTATATCATAATATGCCTTCATTATCTCAAACATATCAAAAGAACCGTCAATGGATAAATGGGATGTCTCATGGAAATTGCCCCTTGACTCAATCTTCAAATTACGCACATGCCCAAAATGAAGTCTATCCATTTTGCCAAAATATCTGATTATCTCTGGAATATTATTATCTGGGTTAGCACCTAGTGAACCACTACACAGAGTTAAACCATTATATGGACTATCAACAAGCTTAAGCATTCTTTCAATGTTTTCTTTATTTGTAATTATCCTTGGCAGTCCAAAGATCGGCCATGGTGGATCATCTGGATGTATTGCCAGCCTTACATCACACTCTTTACAGACTGGAATTATCTTTTCCAGGAAATACTGTAAATTATCAAATAATTTATCCTCATCTACATCCTTATATAACTCTATGATTTCTTTTAATTCAGCCAATCTCTCCGGCTCCCAGCCTGGAAGAGAAAACCCTCGTGAACCCTCTTCAAACTTTTCTACTAATTCAATAGGGTCCCTATCCTCAATTTTATCTGCTTCATAAGATAAAACATTTGAATCATCTTCTAAATCAAAAGCCAGATCAGAACGCAGCCAATCAAAAACTGGCATAAAATTATAGCAAAGAACTTTCACTCCAGCCTTACCAAGATTTCTTATAGTCTCTATATAATTATCAATGTACTTATCTCTACTTCCTAATCCCAGCTTTATATCTTCATGTACATTTACACTCTCTATTACCTCTAGCTCCAGACCAGCATCATTGACCTCATTCTTCAACTCCATTATACGATCTAATGGCCAAATCTCACCTACTGGAATATCAAACAAGGCACCAACAATACCAGGAGCACTTGGTATTTGTCTTATTTCCTCTAATGTAACACTGTCATCATCACTTCCAAACCAACGAAATACCATCTTCATTATAAATCAACCCCTTATTTAGCTAATTCTTTGTTTCAATCTCTACCGCTTCTTCACTATTTATCACTACTTCTATCTCCATTACTAGATACTGGCCCTGACAGGCCTCTGGCTATTCTTATATAAAACTCTGCTCTCCAACCCGAACCATTTAAATCATAAAAATTTTTTTCATAGATAATACCCTTCCCAGGAGGAAGTAAAGAAATATCTCCAGTGTTAAAACACTGGA
>JADQBV010000340.1 GCA_016278415.1 Halanaerobiales bacterium | reverse complement strand
CGGATTAACTGACTAATTGTTGGCATAAGTACACCCCCTTCCAATTACTTCAATAAAGCAGCACATGCAGCTGATACATCAATCCCACATGCCCTACCCAATCTCAATTTACTCTCAACTTTAATAACAGTAACATCATTTTCTTTACTTACCTTACAAATTTCATCCAATATATCTTTATCTGCATCATTAGCCAGGAAAACTCTATTTGCCTTTCCGGCCATAATAACATCCATTGTCTGTTTCTTACCAACAACTTTATTCTTGACTTTACACAAGTCCGTTAGTATCATCACCGTATCTTCCTCCCCGAAGATAAGTTTAACCAACACACACTTAAGTATTTTAACACCTTTACCTACTATTGTCAACATATTATTTAATAGATTTAATAAAAATATACATAAATCAATAAATAATTTTTGGACATGTAATTATTACCTTACCATTTTATTAAATCAAAGTTAAAAATCCAGTTATATTAGCTAAAATATTAGCTTAGCCAATATAACCAGATTATATTGCTCCTCTACTATGTTCCAGAACTTTTTATACCAGCATTTACAGATATTAACCGAAGGAATGTTAAAAGTGCCTCAGCCTCGCACGGAAGACAAAAAGTTGCTATCAAAATCTTGTTCGAGCGAAACGATAGTGTAGTGAGTTTGATTTTGATACTTTTTGTCTGGAGGAGAAGCTGAGATTAGCACTTTTCTATGACTGAGGTAATATCTGTAAATGCGACCACGTTGGTATTTACACTTCTTCTATTACTTCATCCATCATATTTGTTAGTGGAATCCCATTTTCATCTACCATATCTATATCTCTATATCGTCTCATGCCAGTTCCAGCTGGAATTAGCTGACCAATAATTACATTTTCTTTTAGTCCTACTAGTTTATCAACTTTCCCTTCCAGTGAAGCCTCAGTTAATACTCTTGTTGTTTCCTGGAACGATGCAGCTGATAGAAAACTATCTGTAGCTAATGATGCCTTTGTAATCCCCAGTATTTCTGGATTAAATGTAGCAGGTTCACCGTTATTGGCTATAACCTTCTCGTTTGCATCCCTTAGTTCATATCTGTTTACAAGACTACCTGGCAAGAAACCAGTATCTCCGGGATTAACAACCTTAACTTTTCGCATCATCTGTCTGATAATTACTTCAATATGTTTATCATTTGTTTCAACACCCTGTGATCTATAAACATTTTGGACTTCTTCTAGTATATATTTTTGGACTACTTCTTCTCCTTTTACTTTAAGCAAGACAGTAGGGTCCATAGGTCCTTCTGTTAACTTATCTCCAGCTTGAACAAAATCTCCATCTTTAACAGTTATTTGAGAACCATAAGGGATCTGATAGGTTTTCTTCTTACCATCATCATCCTCGATTACAACTCTCCGACTATTCTTTTTAGTTATTATCTTTATATAACCTGATTTCTCTGTAATAATAGCCTGACCCTTCGGTGTTCTGCCTTCAAATAATTCTTCTACCCTTGGCAAACCCTGGGTAATATCATCTCCGGCAACACCTCCAGTATGAAAGGTTCTCATAGTAAGCTGTGTTCCTGGTTCTCCAATGGACTGTGCAGCTACAATACCTATCGCTTCACCAATATCTACTAACTTACCATTGGCCAGATTCCTACCATAACATTTACGGCAGACTCCATGATTTGTTTGACAGGTAAACGCTGAACGGATCTTAACTTCTTCAATTCCAGCAGCTGTTACTTTTTTCATTTTTGCTCTGTTAATTACTTCATCTGTCTTAATAATTATTTCTTTTGTTTTCGGATCGATAATGTCTTCTGCTGCTAAACGACCAATACATCTCTCATTGAGTGGTTCTACAGCATTATCTCCTTTTCCTCCAATAGCAGTTACTATAACACCCTCTTTAGTACCACAATCATCTTCACGAATAATAACATCTTGTGATACGTCAACGAGGCGTCTAGTTAGATATCCGGAGTCAGCTGTTCTGATAGCAGTATCAGCAAGACCCTTTCTGGCACCATGTGTTGAAATAAAGAACTCCATAACATTTAGCCCTTCACGGAAACTAGAACGAATAGGTATATCCAGTATCTTACCAGAAGGATCTGCCATCAAGCCACGCATACCTGCCAACTGAGAAATCTGTGATGTATTACCACGGGCACCGGATATAGCCATAATATAGATGTTATTATCTTTATCAAGGTGGTCAAGCAATGCTTGAGTAACATCATCTTTGGCTTTATTCCATATATCAACTACCTTATGATACCTTTCATTCTCTGTTATTGCACCTCTTCTGTAATGCTGTTCGATATTCCAGACCTCTTCATCAGCTTTTCTCAGTGTTTCGTGTTTGCTTTCTGGAATAGATGCATCTGAAACAGCAACAGTAA
This sequence comes from Halanaerobiales bacterium, assembly GCA_016278415.1. The sequence continues at coordinate 2,121 of JADQBV010000340.1, read as the reverse complement.
TACCTGACCTTGTTGCAAAATCGTATCCTAAAGACTTAATTTTATCTAAAGACTTTGCAGTCTCATTATTCCCGTAATTCTCCTGTAGATCTGTAACTATTTCACCAATTGTCGCTTTATCAACATGGTCATTTATAAATTCTGTGTCTTCAGGTAATGCCTCATTAAAGATAACTCTACCAACAGAACTTTCTATTATATCACCATTAATTCTAATTTTTATCTTAGCCTGTAAACTAATCTTATTTGTATCATAAGCCCTAATTGCTTCATCTGGAGAGGCAAATATTTTACCTTCACCCTGCTCACCTTCCGCAATTGTAGTAAGATAGAAAATGCCAAGTATCATATCCTGTGTAGGTACTGTTACTGGATGGCCATCAGCTGGTGCAAGTAAATTGCTTGTAGAAAGCATTAATAATCGGGCCTCAGTTTGCGCTTCAGCAGAAAGAGGAACATGGACAGCCATTTGATCACCATCAAAGTCAGCATTGTAAGCAGTACATACTAAAGGATGCAGCTTAATAGCTTTACCCTCAACAAGTACTGGTTCAAATGCTTGGATACCCAACCTATGCAGTGTTGGAGCCCTGTTTAGTAAAACTGGATGATCTTGAATGACCTCTTCCAATACACCCCAGACCTCACCATCTACACTTTCAACCATTCTCTTGGCGTTCTTTATATTATGTGCTAAGCCTTTATCAACTAAGCCTTTCATTACAAAGGGTTTGAATAGTTCTAGTGCCATTTTTTTAGGCAGACCACATTGATGCAATTGTAAATCTGGTCCGACAACTATAACAGATCTACCTGAATAATCAACACGCTTACCTAATAAATTCTGACGGAAACGCCCTTGCTTACCCTTAAGCATGTCACTTAAAGATTTAAGCGGTCTATTCCCTGCACCAGTAACCGGTCTTCCCCTTCTACCATTATCAATTAATGCATCCACTGCTTCCTGAAGCATTCGCTTTTCATTACGTATAATTATTTCAGGAGCACCTAAATCAAGTAGTCTTTTTAGACGATTATTTCTATTAATAACACGTCTATAAAGGTCATTTAAATCAGAAGTAGCAAATCTTCCACCATCCAATTGAACCATTGGACGAAGATCAGGTGGTATAACAGGTATAACCTCTAAAACTAAACACTCAGGTTTTACACCAGAATTATTTAAACCATCCATTACTTCCAATCTTCTAATAGCCCTTTTACGTCTCTGACCAGTTGCCTCTTTAATCTCTTTTTTTAGATCTTTTACTTCGCCAGCTACATCAATCTGAGATAATACCTTTTTTACAGCCTCTGCACCCATACCGGCATCAAAGCTACTACCATATTTATTATAGGCTTCCCTATATTCACTCTCTGATAGTAATTGTTTTCTGCTTAAAGGTGTTTCTCCTGGGTCTATTACTATATATGAAACAAAATATATAACCTTTTCCAGTGCTCGCGGAGACATATCTAATATCAAACCAAGGCGACTAGGTATTCCTTTAAAGAACCATATATGTGTACAGGACGCAGCTAATTCGATATGGCCCATTCTTTCACGTCTCACCTTGGATCGTGTAACCTCTACCCCACAACGATCACAAACTACACCCTTATATCTTACTCTTTTATATTTTCCACAGTGACACTCGTAATCTTTAGTAGGACCAAAAATCTTTTCACAGAAAAGACCATCCTTTTCTGGTTTCAATGTCCTGTAATTTATTGTTTCAGGTTTCTTAACTTCACCCCTAGACCAATCACGAATCTGTTCTGGGGTGGCAATACTGATTTTCATCGAATCAAAGTTATTGACATTAAACAAGGGTCTCTCCCCCTTCCTTTTTATTCATCATCTTCTTCATCGTCAGAATCACTATTAAGGGTCAAATCCATATCAAGACCTAGTTTCTTTGCTGTATCATTAAAATCTTCTTCATCTTCGGCAATTGAAAGTTCTTCTTCATCTTCTGTATAGATTTTGGCATCAAGAGACAGACTCTGCATTTCTTTAATTAATACTTTAAAGGACTCAGGTATTCCTGGTTCTGGTACATTTTCACCTTTAACAATCGCTTCATAGGTTTTAACTCTACCTACAACATCATCAGATTT
>JADQBV010000109.1 GCA_016278415.1 Halanaerobiales bacterium | reverse complement strand
ATAGCTGAACTTAATTTAGAGGATGCAAGGCTTAATTATAAAAAAAGTCAATTGAATAATCTAATATCAAACAGTAGATTATTGGCATTGCAAAGTGAATTAGGGAAGGTACAGGCGGAAGAGTCCTATAAGAATGTTAGAGATAATGTTATCCTTGATGTGATTGGTAAATATATTGATATAGTTAGTACAAATCAAGAGCTTATAACTGCTCAAAAAGAGGTGGAATTGGAAGCTCGGAAGGTTGAGGAAGTTAAAGCACAAGTAGAGGTTGGATATAAGGGCTCGCTAGAGTTATTTGAGCAAGAGACTATTCACTTATCAGCTTTGAATTCATTGGAAAAACTCAAAGATGATTTGGAGCAAAAAGTGCGGGAATTAAGACAAGTAACAGCAATTAGTAGTGACACTGAAATAGAACTTATTGAATTAGTAAAACCAGAAGTATGGGCAGTAACGGAAGAAGATCTTTTAGCAACTGCTATATCAAACAGCATAGTGTTGGAAGTAAGGAAACAGCAAGTGAACTTAGCTGAAAATGATTTAGAGAAGGCTAGGGTTTCGGGAACTCCACAGATAGATATCAGAAAAAAAGAGATAGCATTAGAGAAAACAAGGCTTGAGTTGACTAAAGAGAAACAAAATATAGAAAATGATGTTCAAAATAAGTATTATTTACTAAAACAGTCAATTAAAAATATGAATATGGCTGATTTGGCGGTAACACAGGCTGAAGAACATTATAAAATTATTAAAGAGCAGAATGATGCAGGATTAGTTAGTAAAAATGACCTTTTAGCTTCTGAGTTAAGTCTTTATCAAGCAAAAAACAGACTTACAGAATCAATTATTAACTATTATATAAATATGCTGCAGTTACAGAAAGCCATGGGACTAGACCTGGAGGTGTATATTAAAAATGAAGAAAGCAGCAAGTAAGGGCTTATTTATTAAAACAATACCTTTTCTTTTAATACTGACATTAGTATTCTCCTTTTCCTCTATTATTATTGCAGAGGAATTAAATTTAGAGAAGGCGATTGATTTGGGAATAGCTAAGAATTATGAAATTGAACAGAAAAGGGAAGAAATTAAAGAATTAGAAAGACAAAGAGCAATAATTGAAGCAGGTGTGGATTGGTACGTGGGGTTTGATGGTAACTATTCTTATAATACTGAAGGTCCTACCTTTAATTCACCTGATATAATTAAAGATGGAGATAGTGTGGGCTTTTCAATCGAAGGAGGAAAGACAACTTTAAATGGATTATCAATCTCTTCGCAATTATCATTACAAGGGGCTGATCCCTTTGAATTTGAGGATTTAGATAAAAAATATAGGTTTAAACTTGATGTTTCCAAAAGATTATATCCCATATTACCTACTCAGACAGAAAAGGATTTCATACAGACAGATAATAAACTAATTATCGCTAAAGATGAATTAGACACAGTGGAAAATAAAAAAGAGGTAGATTGGCTAGAAAACTATTTGAAACTGTTAAGGTTGCAACAGAACTTAGAGTATAGTAAAATATCCTATCGACTTGCCCTTGATGAATTAGAGCTGGTAAAAGCACAAGTTGGAATAGGGGAGGCCGGAGAAAATCAATTGTTAATGGCAGAGATAAGCCTGCAAGAGACAAAGTTACAGCAGGATCAGTTACTAGCTACTATTATGCAGGTTAAGGATAACCTGTCACTAGAGCTTGGTATAACAGATAATAGAATTAAAATTGAAGAAAACGAAGAATATCTTGATAGTTTTTCAAGAAGAGCAGCTTCTATTAATGTAAATACTATTGATGAAGAAGTAGTTGATTTTATTAAAAATAATAATGTACAGTTAAGGGAGATAGTGCTCAATAAAGACTATGCTGAGAATGAATTGAAATGGCAATTAAAAGATGATGAAGTTAAAGTTGATACCTTTACTTCATATAATTATAATGCTGGTTCATTGGATGAAAATAATAAAGATGAATGGCAGGTCGGTGTTGGTATTTCATATGATTTCTATGATGGAGGTCAGCAGGAATTAAGTGTTGAAGGAATAAAATCAAAAATTAAAAATCTAGATAGACAGTATGCCTATACTTTGGAACAGCTTAAATTGCAGTTAAAGGGAATGATAAATGAGCAGAAATTAAATAGGATGAGGGTTAATTCTGCTGAAACCAGGCTGGAAAAGGCTAGATTAGTAGAAAAACTATATAAAAATCAATTGAATGAAGGACTAATTACTGAGAATCAATATAAGCAAAAGGCATTGGCTGTAAATCAAGCTGTTGTAGATTATAAGGAAGCAGAAGACCAGTTATTAATTACTAAGTTAAGAATTGCTTTATTTTTAGGATTGTATTAGAAATATAAGCAGATTAGGCTAAAATATATAAGAATAATTTTACAAACATAAGATCTCTACTTGCATAAAAGTGGGGATCTTTTTATATCGGCAGGAAATATACATGAACCTCTGAATATATACTTGATGAGACTATAACAAGACTAAGATATGATTTGGGGTATGAAGAGGCTGTAAAGTTTATTGCTGAAATTGATAGTGCTTCTAATAATGGCTTTTTAAAGATAGAAAGTATTGGTGAGAAAATTTTTGAAAACTCTATTGAACTGTTTAAAGAGTACCATAATCAGGTATTTTCATTAGATTGTACAAGCTTTGTTCTTTGTAAAGAAAATAATATAAGATATGTGTTTGCTTATGATAAAGATTTTCTTATTATGGGTTTTGTTTTGCCTGAAGAATAAACTATAATTTAAATAAATCTGCTCATTGACAAAGATAATTTATGAAAGAATATATGGACATACTTAAAATTAGTTTACGCTATAAAAACTTGCTGTTGTATATTCCTGGTATATTATGCTACAATAGTAAAAAGAGATGTAATATATTTATGTTTATTTAATAAAAACGTTAAATATTAGGGGTTGATAATAATGATAAGCGGAAAAAAGTTGAACTATCAAAACGTGTGTTCTCTAAATTTGAGGATATAAAAGCTGCCTATATATTTGGCTCATATGCTGAGGATAGGGAAAATAAGAATAGTGATTTAGATATTGGATTGGTATTAAATGATGTTTATAATCCTATGATTAAGTTAGATATTCTAGTCAAACTAACAGAAAACAAGTTTGAAGATATCGATATTGTTATTTTAAATCAGGCTAACCCCTTGGTTAGATTTGAAGCAATTAAAAACAATAAACTAATATATAAGCAGGATTCATTTGATGCGTCAAGTTATTATTCACTTGTCACTAGAACTTTTTTAGATTTCAGGCCATATTTAGATGTACAGAGGCGTTATCTTAAGAAGAGGATACTTAATGGTTCATATAATTGGTTTTAGGAATATTTTAGTACATGATTACCTGGATGTTGATTTAAATATCGTATATAGTATTTTAGAAAATAATTTAAGAGATTTACATTCTATTCTAAAAGAATATGCAAAATTATTGTGAGATAATTTTGATGAGAATAGATATACTGTAGTTATAAATCATAAAATTCACAAGAATAAAGTAGAGGGGCTCTCATAAATTAGGTCACTGATGAAATTAAATTGAACACTTATACAAGTTAACTTTATGAATGAAAAAGGATTGAGTAGGTATTATCAAGACTTATAATTTTTCTAAAAAAGGGAGTGATATTTATGGAATTGGAAGAGAATAAAACTTATCCAGGTCGTATGGAATCTGTGAAATTAGTTGCTGGAGTATTGTTACTAATGATTGTAGCTTCTATAATATTTGGTATAATATTCGATATATTTGGTATTGAATATAATTTAGAAAATCCTTTAGTTTATTTTGTGATGACTAGTGTAATTTCGGTGTTTTCTCTTGGTGGGGTAATATGGTATGTAATGAAAAACAAGGGTTTAAACTGGGATTATATTAAGGGGAATAGTGTAAAATCTATATTATTTTATTATAAAATTATTATGCTAGTAATAGGATTAGCAATTGTTGTGTCAGAAATAGATAACTTGATACAGAGAATTATACCAATGAGTGAGACATATATGGATATATTTGAAGGTGTATTAAATAATAATTTGTTTTTGGTTTTTTTAGCATTATGTATAGTAGCCCCACTCTTTGAAGAACTGCTTTTTAGGGGCATAATATTACGGGGCTTATTAAAAAAGTTGGAACATTGGTCAGCCATCTTTTTTTCGGCTTTTCTTTTTGCTATTCTACATATGAATATTTGGCAAGGAATAGGGGCATTTTTCATTGGGATTTTTATAGGCTGGTTATTTTTTAAGACGGGATCACTGTATGTAGCTATTTTTGCACATTTTATTAATAATTTATTTGTTATTTTAGCAGTACAATATACAAGTATACCTGGGTTTTCAGATATAAGTAAAACAGGTTTTCAACCATTATGGTTTACCCTTTTGGGATTGATATTACTAGTTTCCGCAGTCTTCTTAATAGAAAGGCACGGTGAGATGAATTAGATTTTAACTCATTCTAATAAATGATTCTACTGCGAAAAGGTCTTAAAACATTGATAAATCAAGGATATTCA
>JADQBV010000274.1 GCA_016278415.1 Halanaerobiales bacterium | reverse complement strand
TAGTATAACAAGCTTATGTTAAATTTATGTTACAAAAATGTTAAATGGAGGTTAACAAAGAGATTAATTATCTGGTTATTCTTCACTTTAGTAGGTGGTAACGGCCGATTATTTTTGCTATTACTGATAATCCAAATGTCTATATACCATGAACCATAACTTCCTTATTGTCACCCGACTCTTTTACAAAACTACTCCCTTCTTTTTCCTTGGCAATCTTTTTAACCTCTGCAGCTATATCACTGATTTGAAGGTGATTCTCAAAACTACTATTTTCATTACTAACTATTGCAATAGATATTGCTGTAAGAGGGATTTTAGATAAACATCCCTGCCTATCTGAGCACACATAATAGCCGCGATTTTTATCATTATTATTAAGATATTCTTTAATACAATTATCAAACATATTAATAATATATTTACTAATTTCTAGATCCCTATCTGGAGTGGTGATTATAACAAAATCATCTCCCCCAATATGACCAATAAAGTCATCCGTATTCCCCAACCCCTCTATTGATTTTAGTAATATTTCTGAGCTTAAGATAATAATCTTATCGCCCATCTTATATCCATAACAATCATTATAAGGTTTAAAATTATCCAAATCCAAATAAAGAACAGAAAACTTTCTATTCTGTTTAAGACGTATATTTATTTCATGTTCTATTACAGGATTACCTGGTAAATCCGTAAGGGGGTTGCGCTGTTTGGCCTCCTCAATCTGCAATCTAGAAACCTGCTCCAGAAGACTTTTAATAGATACAGAACCATAGTATTCTCCGTCACGAATAACGATAATAGAGTCATATATATTCGTCTGTTCTCTGGCAACTACCATTTGGGAGACATCATAAATAGCAGTTTTATAATCCACTATCATCGGATTATCATTCATAATAAGTTTAACAGGTCTATCCATATATACAGCATAACCATACTTAGTACCAAGCCTATAATATAATTTATCTCTCATTACTATTCCAACAGGTTTATTACAATTTACTATAATTACACTTTGAATATGTTCATTATTCTCAAAGACCTGGACTACCTTCCCTGTTTCCGTATCAGCTTGGACCGTAACATCAATAAGTGCTATCTCTCCTATTTGGGAGCTATCTAATCTTGTCTGATCTTTTGTGTTCTTTTCCTTAATAAATTCTTGGATTACAAATTTTTTCCTCAATATGTTATTTGGTCTAGCAATTACAAAGCCTTGCCCATAATCTACTCCCAAATCTATTAATATTTCTAATTCTTCCCTTGTTTCTATCCCTTCTGCAATTATTCGCGAATTAATTCTTCTACTAAACTTAATAAATGCCTCTAGCAAAGCCTGTTTTACAGGGTCTATATCTATATCGGAAACTAGGGAACGATCAATCTTTATAAAATCAAAGGGTAAAGAGACTATAGATTGTAGCCCTGAATATCCTGCCCCAGTATCATCAATAGCAATATTAAATCCTTGTTCTCTATAATGATCTAATGATAATTTAAATGCCTTAAAATCTTCAATAAATGTTCTTTCGGTAAGTTCTATTACTATATTTTTTTCTGAAAGAGATAAATCTTTTAAATAATTTCTGGTCACACCACTCTTAAAAGTCTTATCATAAATTACATGGGGATCAACATTAATAAAAATCTTTAAATTAGGCCCAATGTTTCTGGCTGCCTGTAAGGCCTTTTCTCTTGCAACTTTTTCTAATTGAAAGAGCATATCATGTTCTTTTGCAAAGTTGAATAGGTTTAGAGGATTCTCAAAAAAACTACCTACAGGACCTCTGCTCAAGGCCTCATAGCCAAGAATTTCTCCATTTTTCAAACTTAATATTGGCTGGAAAACTATCCTTATATTACTATTTTCAATAATTTTTTTTAATTCCTCAATTCTATTACTTTCTGTTTGATACACAATATCACCTCATTGAAGTTTGTTTTAAGTATCCAGGCAGCAATAAATGCTGTAATAGGTGCAACCATAACCAAACCTATACTCCCTGTTACAGTTCTTAAAACTTCAGCAGCAACTATTTTATAATTAAAAATTCTGGTATAGCTAGAACTCTTGGTCAGGAAAAGCATTAATAAAGTAAGATAGCCCCCTGAATATGCCAACAAAAGTGTGGTTGTCATTGTACCAATAACTGCCCTACCTACATTAAAACCAGACTGCAGAAGTTCTTGATATGATATCTCAGGTTTTTTCTCCATAATTTCTGACATTGAAGCTGAAATATCCATAGCTATATCCATGGCTGCTCCAGAAGCCCCGATTACTATCGATGCATAAAAAATCGACTTTATATCAACTGACATATGATTTATCATTAATGTCTGGGCATATGGTGCTGTGAATCCGTATAATTCCAATTTACTACCAAAAAACACTGTTATAAAAATAGTCACAATTAAACCAGTAATAGTACCACAAAAGGCAGAAACACCTTTTTTACTAAAACCAGCTATAGAGAAGATTATAATTGCAGATAATAATATAAGTATCAATGAAACAAAAAATAGGGGATTTTCGCCATTAAGAAGTCCTGGCAAAAGTACCTTCCAGATTATAAACAAACTTGCAATAAATGAGAAGATGGCTTTTAAACCTATATCTAGACCATAAAGTACTAATAAAACTACAAATAATAAAAAAAGTATAAGTTCCCAATTTGTTCTATATTTATCAACTGCTATGGCCCTAGTAATAATTCCATTTTTTTTATCTACTGCAATCAAAATAGTGTCATTTCTCCTAAAAACATTGTCAATTTCTAGCTGACCCATTAAGGAATTTGAAGCCTGAACAATTTCCCCTTTATTTTCTCCTTCTAATATTTCAACACTCAACCACTGTGTCCCAATACTTGAAATATTGGACTGAATAAGATCGCTATTATCCACTTTTAATACCTTACCCTTAATTTCAACAGACTCTTGATTAGTCATAAAAAACATAAAGATTATAATTATAATAAATAATATCATTAGTGCAGAAACCCTTTTTCTATTCATATAATCTCCACCCTGACCTATCTTTTCAGCTTAAATAGTGAACAGGAGATTAATATCCCCTGTTCACATATTATAATCTTATATCTATACTTAAAATATTGGTTCATCTCCTTTTCCGTTGGTGGGAAATGTCCGACAATTTTGCTATTACTTCATTCATGAAAAAGTCTAAACCCCACTTACTCCCTCAATTAAGAAGCAACAAAATTAAACTCGCTATGCTCAGACAAAATTTTGTTAACCAGCTTCTTGCATTCAGTCGTAACTGGAGACTTTTTAAATTCATTCAGTTAAATAGCAAAATATCTAGGTATATTACCAACTGTTATGGAGATGATCCAAAATATTCAACTTTGACTCTGCTTACATATAATTACATATCAAAGTCCATAAGTGAGACCATAGATTCACATATTTCTGTATTATCTTGATAACCACCAAAGCTCTCTGCTCCAACACCAATTGCAGAAAGTGGGATAGACGTGGCAGAATGAGCATATGTAGTCCAGTACATATTAGCTCGTTCAGAAAGTATATGTGTTACAGCTATTGCCACTGGATCATAACCACCATATTCTTTTGCACCTTCTTTATCATTACTATCAACGATATCCATTGCTTTTTCTATGCTAGCCTTTTCTTTTTTTGTTAAGTCGTTTAATCCAAAATTAGCTGATATATAGCTATATAGCTGTCCACGATTACCCTGATATACACGCTGCAATGTATCTGCCGTAGATACTTTTACATCAAATAATTCATCCATTTTTAAGAAATAATTTTTACCAAATCCCAGACCATAACCACCAGTTTCATGATCACCAGCAACTACTATTAAGGTTTCATCTGGATGGTCTTTATAGAATTCATAAGCCTCTGCAACAACAGCATCAAAAGCTAATGTATCATAAATAGTTCCTACAGGGTCATTTGCATGAGAGGCATGATCAATTCTCCCACCTTCAACCATCATAAAAAATCCATTGGGATATTTACTAAGTACATCTATACCCTTAGCAGAAATCTCTGATATACTAGGGACTTTTTTATTGTCTCTATCAATCTCATAAGGTAAATGACTGTAGGTAAATGCTGCAAATACCTTGTCTTGACCATTAGGATTGAAAGCCCTAAATTTATCTGTATCATTTTCAGTAAGAAAAACATTATAACCTAATTTATAAAACTCTTGAGCTACATTAATGTTGTCTTTTCTCTTAGATTTACCCCACTGCCAATCCTGTGGAACAAAATGACGGTATCCACCACCAGCAAAGAAATCAACACCACTATCCAGAAAATCATAGGCTATTTCATTTTCTGCATTCCTATCCATATTGTGAGAAGCAAATACTGCAGGAGTGGCATGTGTTAACCTAGTTGTTGAAATAAGGCCTGTAGCCATATCTTTTTCTTCAGCTGCTTCCACAAGAGTCTTTACAGAAGTACCATCAGGAAGCATTGATATTACTCCATTATTTGTTTTAAATCCAGCAGCAAGGGCAGTTCCGGCAGCAGCAGAGTCTGTTACTAATGAATCATAAGAATGAGTAGTATTAATACCTGCTATAGGAAGTTGATTCATTACTAATTTAGCTGTATCATCCCCTGTTTTAGCCTGCAAAAAATACTCGGCAGCCTGTCTTTGAGAAGCACCCATACCATCACCGATCAGATAAAATACATACTTTGGTGTATCAGCAAAAGCCATTCCAGCAAAGAGAACCATCCCAACAACTACTGTCAAAAGTAATACTGATAATTTCTTAAAATTTCTTTTATACAAGTTAATTCCCCCCCTAAATTTGATTTCATCTTAATTATAAAGGGTAATTATTGCCATAATGTTTCGCAATTGTTAATATCCTATTAATATATATAACAGCTATGTAAACAATTTACAATTAATTTTAGAGCCTTAATACTCCTGATTTTATTCAAAGAATAAACCCCTCCTCTAATTACCACAAAATATATACCTTATACTAAATCAAAGACCCCCGCCAAAAAATAGCAGGGGGTAGAATAGTTATTTTAATATTTACTACTATAGCGGTAGCGAATAAAAGTGGCCAATCCATTAAGAATAAATAATACTATAAGTAACACTGAACTACCTGCCGCTGCCACCAGTTCAAATTCCTTCTTGGGTAGTGAAGTCCAGTTAAATATTTGTATCGGCATAACAGTAAAACTATCCATAATATGCTCAGGAGTAAACATCACAAAAGTAAGGGCCCCCATCATAATTAATGGAGCAGTTTCACCAATAGCCCTGGATATAGCAAGTATAAACCCAGTAATAATTGATGGTAAAGAAGTCGGAATTACAACCTTAGAAACAGTCTGCCAGTGGTTAGCACCCATAGCATAGGAGGCATTTCGCAAAGAAGCAGGTACACTTTTAATAGCCTCTTGTGATGAAACAATAACAACTGGCAAGACAAGCAGGCTTAAGGTAAGGGAACCAGCTAGAACACTTCTACCTAGAGCTAGAGACCTAACAAGTATTCCCAACCCTAACATCCCATAAATTATAGAGGGAACACCAGCCAAATTAGCTATGTTTAAACGAATGAAATTTGTCAACTTATTTTTAGGGGCATATTCCTCTAAATATAGTGCTGTTGAAATACCCACTATTAAAGTAATTGGAATCATCATAGCTATAATATAGAGAGTTCCAAAAAGTCCAGCTTTAATACCAGCCTTTTCAGGGAATCGAGAGTCAAATCGTGTAAAAAAACCCCAGTCCAACATCTGGATTCCTGCACTAAAAACATCATAAAGGAGAACTGCTAAAACTAATAAGGCAATTCCAATAAAACCAAGAAATATATATCTAAAAAACTTATCTATCAACTTCCTTTTATTCATCTTTTTTGATAGCACTATTGATACACCTCCCGATATCTCTTTAATATGAAATAACTTATTATATTCAAGGATAGAGTCATTAGGAATAATAATAAGCCTACTGCAAAAATTGTGTAATAATCGAGAGAACCTACTGGTGTATCACCAAGACTAACCTGTACAATATATCCTGTCATAGTCTGAATAGGCTTTAGAAAACTTGCAGTTAATTGGGGACGCATTCCAGCTGCAACTGCTACAATCATTGTCTCACCTATTGCCCGTGACATAGCCAATATAAAAGAAGAACCTATTCCAGATAGGGCCGCTGGTACCATCACCCTTGTAGCCACTTCGAATCTAGTTGAACCCATAGCATAGGCAGCTAATCTAATTTTACTAGGAACTGCATTTATTGCATCTTCACTTAATGATACTACCATCGGTAAAATCATTATGCCTACAGCAATACTAGCACTTAGAGCATTAAATGTTTTAATTTCTGGGAATATTGGCTTTAAAATTTGTGGAGTAATAAAAGTTAAGGCAAAATAACCATAAACAACTGTCGGAACACCAGCTAATATTTCCATGACAGGTTTTACAATTTTTCTAAATCTTGGCGAAGCATATTCAGTCAGGTAGATAGCACTACCTAATCCAATTGGTATAGCAATAAGGGCTGCCCCTAGAGTAATCATTAATGTTCCGGCTACCAAGGGGATAACACCATATGCTGTATTAGGTTCAATAAGCGGGTTCCAGATTGTTCCTGTAAAAAAATCAATAAAAGATATTTCTTTAAAGAAATGATATGATTCTGATAACAATATATATATGACACCTAATGTAGTGAAGATAGTTATAGCAGTAGCCAATATCAAAAGATAGTTAACCCAAATATTTTTATTTTCTCCTGAGCTCATATACCTTATTTTTTCATCAAATAAATGATAGAAGATTTTCGTAAAAATACTTCTTTTATTTTTTTGTTCTTCCGTATCCATGATGCTTGTTTTCATTCCAATCACCCCAATTATAACATCTATGTCCTGCTGTTTTTTAAGATAGTGGAAGGGGGATCCCCTTCCACTAGTATCCTAATCTTATATTAACTCAATTTTGCCATATATAATCTCAACTTACTTCAGTTCATCTACTTTATCAAGTTGTTTTTCATAAGAAGATAGAGCTACATAACCGGTAGAAGGAACTATCTCCTGGGCTTTCTCAAAATAGAAACGTAAGAATGCTTCTACTTCAGGTCTTTTTACTACATCATTATTTACATAGATGAATATTGGCCTAGCTAGAGGAGAATATTTACCATTTTCAATAGTCTGACTTGCTGGCAATACCCAATCAACTGCAACAGAATTTAGTAAATCTTTATTTTCTATATAATAAGCATATCCAAAATAACCTAAGGCATATTTGTTTCCTGCTATTCCCTGTACTAAAACATTATCATCTTCACTTGCTGTATAATCAGCACGACTATGTCCACTTTCTCCAACTATAGCTTCAGTAAAGTAATCAAAAGTCCCTGAGTCAGAACCAGGCCCATAAAGAGCTATCTCTTCATCTGGCCATTCTGGACGTACATCACTCCATGTCTCAACAGAACTGTTTGGCTCCCATATTTTTTTCAATTCATCAACTGTCAAGTTACTAGCCCAATCATTCTCTGGATTAACAACAACAGTAATACCATCATAGGCAACTACAAATTTAGTAAATTCAATGCCATTTTCTTCGGCTATAGCTGCTTCACTATCTTTAATTGGCCTAGAAGCATTACTTATATCTGTTTCACCTATAGTAAACTTTTCCATACCTCCACCTGTACCAGAGACACCAACAGTAACTCTTACACGAGGATTTTCATAAGAAAATTCCTCAGCCATAGCCTGTGTTATTGGATAAACTGTACTTGAACCATCAATCTTGATAGTGCCTTCCAGCTCTTCTGCCAATACTCCAAATGTAAAAACTAATGTAAAGACAACCACTAAAGACAAAATGAAATTTCTTTTTAACATTAATTTAATCCCCTCTCATATTCTTATATTTTTTAAGTATATACAAAGAATAACACAGCTATGTTACATTAAAATTAATGTATTGTTACCAAAGGATTACTATTAAGTAAACAAAATGTTAACAAAAAAAGACATCTTCTTCCTAATTTTTAGGAAGAAGATATCTTTTAGCTTATAGCACTATCTATTTAAAATTTAAGGTTTAACTTTATCCAAATAAAAACGAAAGGTAGAGCCTTTACCTGGCTGGCTTTCTATCTCTATCTTGTTTTTGTGATTTTGGATTACATGTTTTACAATAGAGAGTCCAATACCTGTGCCACCCAAAGACCGTGCCCTAGTCTTATCTACCCGGTAGAATCTCTCAAATATTCTTTCCTGCTCGCCTTTAGATATACCTATGCCATTATCACTAACCTCAACAACAACTTTATCATAGCGCGGATAGACTCTAATTACCACCCGTCCCCCCTCTAGTGTATATTTAATAGCATTATCTATCAGATTAATAAAAACCTGTTCTATTTGTTCAGGAATGAAATAAACCATACCTTCACTTGAAATTTCCACTTTTATTTCTATATCTTTATTTTCTGCTTTCTCGCTTAGAATGGAAACACTCTTATCAATTACATCACTAAGTGTACCGGGTCTTAGGACATATTTATTTTTGCTTTCTAACTTTGATAAGTCCAATAAGTCCTTAATTAGTAATGCTAGTCTATCTGCTTCCTTCTTAATAATATTTAAAAACCGTTCAATTGTACTTTGGTCTTGAATTTCATTTTCCAATATGGTATCCACATAACCAATAACGGAAGTTAGCGGTGTCCTTAGTTCATGGGAGACATTAGCCACAAACTCTTTTCTCATCTGCTCTAGTTTTCTTAATTCTGTTATATCACTAAAGACAACTATGCCGCCAATTACCACACCCTGGTTATTATTAATTGGAGCAAAATTACACTTAAGTGTCTTGCTTTCTTCTTTTTGAATCACTATCTCTTGACTTAGTATTTCATTCCCTTTCATTGCTTTTTCCAACTTATATTCGATCTCATGATGACGAAAGACTTCAATAACTCTATTTCCCTTAATTTTATAATCTTTAAGATCAAATATTTTTTTTGCTGCAGGATTAATTAATCTTATTTGCATGTTAGCATCAGTCGCTATTAGCCCATCTACCATACTTGTTAATATAGCTTCCGCCCTATTTTTTTCTTCGGATATTTGATTAATTTTACCCTCTAACTGTGTTGCCATATTATTAAAAACCCTGGCCAATGTCCCTATCTCATTATTATATTCTTTAATCATGATTCTATCTTTAAAATTTCCTTTGGCCAGATTGTCAGCAATTCTTGTAATCTGACTTAAGGGATTCACTATGTCATTAGTAAATTTCCAGACCAATAATAATGTCAACAAAAGCATGAAGAAGAAAAAAAGTAAATTGCTTTTTATATTTCCACTGATAGTTTGATTTATTTCTTCAAGTGATTTGCTTAGTCTTATAAAACCAATTAGCGTTCCATCTTTAATTATAGGTATCGCTAAATAATACATATCTATTTTCAATGTATCACTTTGGCGTATTGAAGTCCCTATACTTGCACCTGCAAGAATAGCCTGTATCTCAGGGCGGTCTATGTGGTTATCCATCTTATCTATGTTATGATCCGAGTCAGCAAAAACAATACCATTTTTATCTACAATAGTAATTCTCTTATCTATTTCTTTAGACATTTTACTTGCCCACTTGTCAGTAATTTTAGATGGTATTTCATTTATATTTGTAATTTCAAAGGCATCTATCAGATTAGCTTGATAATAAAGGCTATTCTTTAATTGATCCAGGTATGCTTGTCGTTGACTATAATTATAATAGAACATTAAACCTATCAATAATACTACTTGGACAATTATAAATAGCAGTACAAGCTGTTTCCTCAAACTATATCTATTCCAATTTAGCAATCTTATAACCCACCCCTCTTACAGTTGTAATATAACCCTCACCTATTTTTTTTCTTAATCTCCTGATATGTACATCAACTGTACGTGTATCACCAGCATACTCATAACCCCATATTTTCTGTAATAAAATATCCCTAGTCAATACCTTACCCTCATTTAGCAAGAGTAATCTTAATAAATCATATTCTTTAGGGGTTAAGTCCAGCAAATCCCCAGCCTTTTTAGCTTCATGACTTAAAATATTTATTTCAATATCCCCTCGAGAAATTATAGACTTCTCTTCTTTGTTACTATGTTCATTATTAGATGATACTCTTCTAAATATGGCTTTAATCCTGGCGATTAGCTCCCGAGGACTAAAGGGCTTAGTTAGATAATCATCTGCTCCCATCTCTAAACCCAGTATTTTATCAACCTCTTCCCCGCGTGCAGTCAGCATTATAATAGGTATATCCTTAAATTGATCATCACTTCTGATTTTACGACATAAAGTTAAACCATCAAAAACAGGTAACATCAAATCTAAAACAATAAGATCAATTGTACTATCCAGCTTGTCCAACCCTAACTGACCATCTGCCGCCAACTCAACCATAAACCCTGCTGTTTCAAGATTAAATTTAATAAGCTCCCTAATATTTTCTTCATCATCAATAACCAGTATTTTCTTCATCTTAACCCCCCATTGTTTATTAATAAGCATGCTAATATAGGCAAAAAAACTTAATAGCAATATTTAAACACAATAAGATTTAGGTGAATTTTTCTTCATTATAACAAAAAAAGACTCCTTAGGAAAGGAGTCTAATTATATTTAAATATTTAAATTTATTCTATTTCCTATCATGTGCCTCAAGAATACTATGTGTAATATCTGCCAACTGATCACTAATATGTTCTAGATTATCCATAACTTCCAGATAAACAATACCTGCATTAGGGTCACAAATACCCATACCAAGTCTCTCCATATGTCCATTACGACTTTCAATTTGATACCTGTCCATTCTTTCTTCACCTTTTAATACTTTCTTTGCCAGTTTCTCATCGATAACTTCAATTATAGACCTGGTATCTTCCATCATATGATTTATATTGGCAAAACTTTCGTTAAAGGTATTCCAGGCCTCTTCAGAAAATTTGATTTTATTTTCTTTCTTATATCTGGCTAATTCAACAATATCCTGAGTATCATCAGCAAGACTCTCTATATCATCGATCATTGCATAATACATATCCACTGCTTTGACATCTTCTTCAGTCATCGACTGTCGTGGGAATTTAGTTAAGAAAGTTACTAATTCCTCTTCCAGTTCATTAATAACATCTTCTTTATGTTCAACAGATTTTACTATATCCAAATCGTAGTCTTTAAATGTTTTAGCAGTCTCATCAACCATCTCTCCGGCTATATCATACATCCTTAAGACCTCTGCTTTTAGCTGGTCAATAGCAAAACCAGGGGTTTCTAACATACGCTCATCAAGGAAACTAAGTCCACGTTTAATAGTAATTTCTTCACCTGGTACCATTTTCTTAACTATTAATACTATTAGACCAACAAAAGGAATCCATATCATAGTATTAATAATGTTAAACATGGTGTGGGTATTAGCCAACAATCTTTCGGCAGAAGGTTCTGTACCGAGAATACCTTCAGTCAAATAATACACAACATCATATATCCGGTCTGCAAAATTAGGAATTATATAGAACAAGGAAATTACAATACCTGCACCTATAAAATTAAAGATAAAATGAGCAGCTGCAGCCTGTTTAGCTGTTTTATTTGCACCAATACTTGATAATATAGCCGTAATGGTTGTCCCTATATTCCCCCCAAGTAAAAATGGAACTGCGGCCCAGAAATCTATAATACCAACTGAAAGTAAGCTCAATATAATACCTATACTAGCGCTACTACTCTGTAAAACTATTGTCAGTGCTGTCCCAATTAATAATCCTAATATTGGCGAACCACCAAACCTCTGCATCATATCAACGAAAGCTTGAGAATTCTTTAAGGGTTCCATAGTATCTTTCATTATCGACATACCAAGGAATAAAATACCAAAGCCCAGTACTATTTGTCCTAACTGTTTAGTTCTATCACTTTTACTAAATAAGTATAAAGCAGCCCCAATGGCTATTGCATGTAATGAATAATGACTCAATTTAAAAGCAATTAACTGGGCTGTTATGGTTGTACCAATATTAGCCCCCATAATAACACCAATTGACTGTGCTAATGTCATTAACCCAGCATTTACAAATCCTACTACCATTACTGTAGTAGCACTACTACTTTGGATAACTGCTGTAACAGCTGTACCTACAGCCAATCCTGCAAAACGATTAGTAGTTAACATTCCCAGTAAACGTTTCAATCTTTTACCAGCAGCTTTCTGCAAGCCTTCGCTCATTTGCTTCATACCATATATAAATAAGCCCAGCCCACCTAACAGACCAAATACCATCTCCATTGACAAAAATATCGCCCCCATTAGTTTAATAAAAGTATAAATAATAATAAATACCTAAATAAGTACCCTAACACAATACTAATGTTAACATTTTAATACAAATGTTAACATTAGGTAAATTAAACAAAGATACTGTTAAATATTTGTTACAGCCTTTGTTAATATTCGACAAAGACAGCATAATTCCTGCAATGGACATTAATTTCTTTATAAAAATCTAATAACTCCGCTTTTTCATTCCACTCTCTTTCTTCACTATCCTTACCAAGTTTTCTACAAACTTCAGCCATAATACTAAGCTCTGGTAAAGACCCTATATCTTTCAAGGCCTGACTTTTAATCAGATATTCGTAGGCTTGCTCCCAATAACCATGAGTATAAAATAATAAACCTATGTCTCCTGCCGACCTTCTAAATTTTAGATTATCAATTATCTCCAGCATAATGATAATAGCTTTACTAGTACCATACTCAATTAAATAAGCAAGAAAATGTAAAGCACGATTATAAAACTTTAACTTTGCTACTAAATTATCAAATTTAAAAAATACCTCCTTCTCATAAAAATATAATTCGTTAAAGGAGTTTATCAAATTCCAATTTATTTTATCGCCTAATAACTTGATTTGATTTGTAACACTTTTGGATTCAAAACCACCTGGCATATTAAGATTGAGTATCCATTGTAAATGAAGTACATCTTTATAATCAGAAAAATCCGGTGTAATTCTTTTGAAATATTTCAAGGCAGAATTATAACGCTCTTCCTTAAAATATAATAATCCTTGCCAATATAATAGTAGATTATCATCCTCTTTAATAGTACTTTGCTTTTGAATAAGGTCTTCAATTAAATTATATTCCTTTCTGGAATATAAACACTCAATTACTAAAAAGAATATTTTTTTATTTCCAGGAGAATCTAATTGAAAATACTCATATATCTTATTAATTTCTAGACCATTAATCTCTAAAAGTATATTTATAATAAGACTATTAGAATTATATGATTGTAATAACTCTTTTAAATAAATCTCTGACTGTTGCTTATTGTCTTTTGCTAAATAAGCCAGACCCAGCAATAATTTTGTATTACTTAATATTTGATTATCTTTATCAATGAAACTATTATCTAATATTTGTTTAAAGGTGTCAATAGCTTCTTGAAAGTTACCTTGTATATACTTAAGATATCCCTGCCAAAAAACAAAAATACTATAATCAGGATATTCCCTTAATCCTATTTCAACTTCTTTATAGGCACGTTGGTATTGTTTGTCTTCCAATAAAATTAAAAGTAAATGCTGTAATATTATTTGTTTATACTTACCTTCTACTTTAAGATAACCCTCATCTAGTTTACTAATAGCCTGACAATACTCCTTCTTCCAAAAACTTTTAATACCCTCTTTTAAATACTTAAATGGGCTTTCTTCTATAGGAATGTCGTAGTCTATCTCCAGACTAAAGAGGGTTCTAGGTCTTATTTCGTCAGGAAGAATAGCATAAGAAATACTCCGTACTATTGGCAAGTGTAATACTTTAAGAGATGCTTCACCGTTTGATTTAAGTATCGAATTAGTGATACTCTGGTGGCTATCATTATTATAAATATAACTTTCCTTGTTTTGATATAAACGTAAAGATAGAATAGGTAAGGAAAAACTACCAACTTCTCCATCTTCTATATTATTTCTTTTATTTATATAATCCAAGTCTGTTACTGGTAGATAATAAGCATCTTGTCTTTGATATTTTAACATAGGACGTAATTGTTGATAATCATCTAGTAATTCCTCGCCAGCTTCCAAAAAGAGTATCCATTCACCAGAGGCCCTCTTTCGAGCAAAATTCCTACTTTCACATAAATCATATCTTTCCTTAAGGTAATATACACTAGCACCCAAACTATTGGCCACAGTCCCGCTATTATCTATAGAATTATGATTTACTAAAATTATTTCATCAGCTAGATTTTTGATACTATTGATTGTTTTTGACAAATATCTAGCCTTATCTCTAATAACTATACAAACACTTAAAAGCATAACATCACCTGATATAAAGATTTTTTTGTATTTTTTTTCATATCTTATATCATTATATGTTATAGCCCATTATTTCGCTATAAATCTTAGTTAAATCTTCTCCAACTTTATCCCAGGTGTAATTTAACAATATATGATTAGCCAATTTATTATCTGAAACTCTATAATAAGCCCTAATGACCATCTCTTTAATCTGAGCTATATTATCAGGATCACAATAATAAGCATAATCATTTAGGTATTCCTTAGCCGTCCCCCTATTTGTAGTTACAAGATTGCATCCTGATAAGCCTGCTTCCAGGTTTACCAGACCAGGGGTATCATACCAACTTGTCAATGCATGAACCCTGCTCTGTCTATATAATCTAATTAAGGATTCTTTCTTAACTCCCCTGTGAAACCGTATATTAGAAAAAGGACTAGCAGCTGCAATACATTCTTTGTAATATTTATGTTCATTATTATCCCCAACAAATGTAACGGATATACCTGATCCTTTCATTGCTTCAATAAGTGACAATTGATTTTTTCGACTATGAATTCTACCTACTGAAATAATTCCATGTCTTGTTGTCTTTTTTTCATTATAGAACGATATATCTACTCCATTATAGATAATCCGATATTCTTGATTAAGGTTAAAATCTTTTTTTAATAATTTCCATTCAATATGGGCATTTGGTAATATCATATCAGCACATCTCAATAATTCTCTTCTTATTGCTTGCTGTTTCTTCCATTTCTTGATTTTATCTGGCTTCATCTTATTTAGATACTCTTTCATATTCCAATATATAGGAGTAATAACAATAGGCACTTTGCTATCAATAACACTGAATAACTGTGTAGCTGTATTATTAATTCTTAAAATATTAAAACAATGGACCAGATCATACCCACAGGGATCTGGCCACAAGTCAAGACATACATCTACTTTTACACCTTTTTCTTCCAAAACAGATTTAAGACAATTGATTTGTATAGTATCACCTGCTTTGATACGATTAAGATCTGTTCTTGCTGTAAAGAGCACTTTAAACATTAAATCAACCACTCCTAATTATCTATCATCTTAATTCTTATTGAAGAAATTTATAAGTCTTTTAATAATTGATTTTTTATCACTTACTTCAACATCAACATCATCATTATTTTCATCATAATTTTCTATAGATGAGGTTTTTAAGATATTATCATCTTTTTCACTATTATCATCTTTTTCACTATCTTCATCTCTTTCCTCTTCATTTAAATAAAGATCATAATAAGCTAAGTGTATCATCTCTTTTAAATCTTTCGCCCTATTATACCAGTT
Organism: Halanaerobiales bacterium; assembly: GCA_016278415.1. The sequence goes on along the minus strand of JADQBV010000274.1, from coordinate 25,019 downwards.
ATGTTGTCTAATATTATTATACCTAGCTATTTTTTCTTCCTGCAATTCTTCTTGAGATAGTAATTGACCCATTTTATCAATAAACTCTTCATAACTATCTGTAACTTCTATAAGCCCTTTAAATCTATCTACCTCCGGGAAGTTTGTAGCTAAGACACTTTTACCAAGTGCAATATATTCATATAAATTATAAGTATCAAAACATTCTTCATTTTCTTTGTATGGTAGAATGGCTAAATCAAAGTAATATATATATTCAGCTAAGTGCTCATATGATTTCTCTCCTATTAAGATCACATTACTAAGATCTGAAATAGTACTTACATCAGTATCTACTTTTCCTACCAGTAGAAATTTAGCACCTTTATATTTTTCGGCAGCAACTTTAAGTAATTTTATATCTATAAAGCTAGAGATGGGACCAAAGTAACCGACAATTATTTCATCAACAGGTATATTTTCTGGAATTATTGAGGGATGGTAGTCTAAAGAAAACTGATCTTTATCAAATCCATTAGAAAGCATATATGTATTTTGATTTACTATTCTCTTTTGATGATAAAGCTCATTAGTAGTGACAAGAACAAGGTCAGAAAGATATAATATTTTCTCCTCTTTATCACCCATATAACCCTTATAATAATTATAATTCTCATAGTCACCGTAGTTATCTATACAATCATAAACCAACAAGCTATATTCTATATATTTTAATAAATCTATCCAATAAGAAGCATTAATAATGGTGATACAATTATTAAAGTTTAATTTCCTAATAAGCTCTAATATAGCAGTCCCAATATCAATTTCTCGACCTTCTTGCAAATTATATAAGATAGTACCATATCCAGATGGTGTATAGACATAGATATTATCCTCAACTTGCTTCAAACTATCCTCAATCTTACATACAGGATTGATGTATATTACTTGATAACCCAACTTAGCAAGATTTCTTACAAGTTGCTGAGATCTTTTCAAATTATAATCCCATGATACTAAACCTGCTACTAGTATCTTCTCTGGCTCTCTTCTCTTTTCACCACCTGTAATTAAAGAAGACCATTTAGTGGAAAACCTCTTCTTACTTATATTATCAGGGATACTTATATCACTCTTATTTTTTAGCTCCTTGTTCATAGCTACTTCCTCTTGATTAATCATAACTACAGAATCTGGACAATAAACTACACGATACCCCTTTTCTCGAGCACGTAGTGAATAATCAATCTCTGCATAAGAGGATATGTAACCTTCATCTAGTAGTCCTAATACAGGTAATAGATCTCTTCTTATTAAGAAAGATGTCTCACTAAAACCTAGTACTTCCTTTTCCTTATTAAATTCAAGGTTTTCAACTTCACTCCATGATCTTGTATTATATGGTTCCTTTAAGTCAACTACTCCTCCATCAATGACCCTATTTTCTATATCAAGCAAGCTAGATCCTACTACTGCAACATCTTCTTGCTCAGCAATGTCAACTAATGTTCTTATAAAATCACCCTGGAAATTAACAGGACTATTTAGGAAAAGTATATACTTCCCTTTGCCAAGAAGAATAGCTTTGTTACGAGAAACCGTATAATTAAATTCACCCTTTTCAACTAAGAGAATATCATCTTTATATTCTACATTACTTATATCACAACTGTTGATATTATTTCCCACAACGATAATCTGGTAAGATAAGTTAATCCATTCCCGAATATTACTAATACATTCATTTAAGTACTCCAATGTATTAAAATTATCAATAATTATATCTACTATATACTCATCACTATCAAGCAAAATATTAACATTTGTAGTTGGAATATTTTTTTTGTTTTCAGCTTCAAATTTTAACTTTTCCCTAAAATATTTAGACCATTCATCACCAATCTTGTCTATTTTGTTATTCCGAGATATTTCACTTGATGAGACAAGTATTCTATTACGATATTGACCAATTTTATATGTTTTCATTAGTTCCAAAGCCAATTCCATTGATTCAAGACTATTTATCTCTATAGGATATTTAAATGAAAGATCACTATAATTTACAGCTATTACTATTATTCCAGAAGCCATAGCCCAGATTGGTATTATTGGATAACTGCTTTTAGAAATCCAAATTAGGTAAAAAGCATTCTTTAATTGCTCAGAAAAATCAATTTTCTTTTCACTTATAAATTTATAATCTAGAGTTGTATCTATATCTACTTTTTCTGCTGAGCTAATTACCAAAATTTCATCTGCATAAAAAGATGGTGCTGCTTTTTCAACAGCTAATAATACTGTTTCTAATTCCTTCTTACTTATATCATCCCCACCGATTAGAACCCTTTTTGCTTTTTTTTCTTCTGACATGAAAAACCTTTTTGGGATTCCTATACCAAGATCTGTTATACTAAAGTTCTCAAATTCATTCCCCTTATCATTTTTGTCCTGATCACCTAGATAAAGTAATTCACCCCTATTAATCTTTTTTAATTCTTCTAATATTTTTATATCACTACTGATAATAATATCAGCTTCTGGTATTTCCCTTGCTGAAATAGATTTATTAAAGTGTCGGAAATATACTTTCTCATTTATAAAGTCTTTAATACCAATTGATTTTGGTATATAAAAGGTAATATAAGTATCCCTATTTTCCATTAGCCAGGATGCCATTTCATATAATGCCTTTATTAATATGTAACTATCTCTTTGACTGAATAAAAATATAATACGCACTTTCTATACCCCCTTATTCTATAATTCTTGAACACATGTTATTTCTTTAAATGCTTTTAGCTATGTATAATGGAGATGATTGATACAAAGTTACATCTCCATTCCTTTACTTTATTAATTAATATTAATAAAATACTTCCCCTTACTATAACCATATTCATTTCAAATGATTTAATGCAAAAAAGATAAAGCTAATTAAATAACTGCCAGACATCTGGATCTTCTTGACCTAATCGCCAGAATACTACACCTTTCAACTGAAACTCATCAACTAGCCTTAATTTTTTTGCAACACTCTCTTTATTTTCAAACCAAACCTCATGCTCAAAGTCCTTATCTTTATACCTAAGATAAGGAGATTGGGAGTCTTGATCCCATTCGATTTTTTTATTGTATTTTAAAGATATGTTTTTAATTTGGCTAAAGACTAATCCCCTAGTTTTTTGCTCACTATTTATTATCCAGTCATACCCATATAGCCCTAAGCCAAGATATAGTTTTTCCAGAGGAATCTCAATAATAGCATAGTCTATAACATCTTGTACCCATGAGAATGGCGCTATTGGACCGGGTGATCCACCAGGCCAATGAAAATCATAGGCCATAATAATTACTTTATTTACAATTTCACCTAGCATACTATAATCATATGCTCCCGACCAGGTAGAATCCTGGTTGTTTTCAGATTTAGCAGGGATAACTACACTTAAGTAGTAGCCCTCTTGCAATAGTGCGTCTGTCACTTTTTTTATAAATTCAGTATACTTAATTTTATTTTTATAATTAACACCTTCAATATCAATACAGACTTCATCATAACCCTCACTTTTTAAAAATAAAAGGATATTTTTAATAAAGGAGTTAATAGCTGTTTGGTCACCTATCAATTGATTACTTACTTTAGAATCCATATTAGCATTTTGAACCATTGGTACTATTTCACTTTTATCCATATAAGTTTTTATAATATTATCTCTACTTACTTGTACACTACCATCTGAACTCACCTCTAACCAGGTAGGTATGACCTTAGTAATCTGACTATAATGTTTTTTAATTGTCTCTAAACCTTCTTGATTATATGCAAGGTGGAAACCTAACACTTCATAAGACATAAATATCCCCCTTAAAACTCTATTGAGAGCTCTTGTAGTACATTACTTATCCTATTGCATATTGTTGCCTTCTGTGATCCAGCAAAAAGTAAACCAACTGCATTATTATCCATATCAAGAACAAGAGAACCGCTATCGCCAGCTTTAGAAATAGGTGTAGTAATAAATTGATCTTCAAAATTTGCTGTTTCATTTTCACTCATACTAACATTAACAGTAGCATCAACGGCTACAATCTTTCCTTTGGTTAAACCACTAGTTCTACCACTTTTTTGTATCTGTAAATCAACTTCCGCTTCTCTAATACCATTGATATCTCCTATTTCAATTATTCTAGGATTGACCATTTGCTCAGACTTTGGACTAGCAACAGCACAGTCTACTATATTATTTTTACCTTGTTTTAATAACTTAAAATTGTAGTTAGAACGAACAAAATGTATTACAAAATTCGCAAACTTTTCTACCGCAATTGCTATATTGCAGTCTGATTCACCATCACTACGATAAATTGGTACAAAGCGCTCCAGATATCCTATTACATCATCCGGATTATTACCATTATCATAAGAGCCCGGTTGTAAAATCGGATCACCTATCTTTGACCTATTATCATTACCATTACTTATATTAGCCAGTACATGATTATTAGATAAGATTAAAGGTTTTCCAGTTTTTTTATCTTTCACAATGGCTCCCAAAGTACCCGCTGATATCTTATAATGACCAACACTAACACCTGGTTGTGCTGGTCTTAACCTATTTGTTCTTTCCTGGAAAAACTTTAGTTCACCAATTTCTATTACATCTGTTTTACAATTACCTATTATCTGAGGAACTATGTCTTTCTTGTTTATTTTGTGACTTGGCAACTTCTCTTTCACAAGAATAATTATTGCATCTTCGCCAGTCTTTTTACCCCGCCTTTCTTTTATTCCGTGTCCGACACCAATAACATTCGCTCTTTCTAATAAGGACTCTTTATATCTATCTATAATTTTTTTATAATTTCCCATAATAATCCCTCCAAAGACATTTACTCTATAATATTCAGTAAGTATATCTTTAGTGAAGATTGGCAAAAAAAAATAAGCTGTGATCTATAAAGATCACAACTTTGCATAAGTAACTTTTCTATTCTGTTTTAATTTTAAATGTAATATAATGTGATTTTTTATTACCACATCTAGCTACAAAAGTTTAAAATATATTATGGGAAACTAAATTATACCTATCTTTTCATTTTCACTTTTTAACTTTAATTCAACATTATCAGTTAATAAATCAGCATAGCTATAGGAGAGTCGTCTTATCTGGTGATGATCATTAATCTTTACAACAAAAATGTTTTGATGTGTTTTTTCTAATACGCCTTCCTTCTCCAGACTCTTCCTCCTACCACGATTTGCCTTTATCATAACTTCACGACCAACAAAAGAATCAACACTATCTCTTATTTCTGTTAATATATTCTGGTTTTTATTCATTTCGCGGTCCACCTTCCTATTTTAAAGCAATATTCATTTAAAGCTCAAAAAAAATCAAAAGATTAGTCGTTGAAATAATTAACACGATTATTCATAGTATAACATAAAGGAGAAATAATAGTCAAATAAAAATTTATATTATACCAGAGATGCTACTTCTTGTCAAGGATTTTGATGGTTTTTTATGAATAAAGTAGAATTAAGGGTATTGTAGTCGTAATTTGCCCCTTGTTTCCACACCCCCTATACCACCACTGCCCGTAATAGTATTATTAATTATGTCTTTTACTGATAATACTTCTCTTATAGATGTAAATACGATTTTCTCTACTACCAGTATAGGATCAAGGAAATGAATCAGTTTATTTTGAGGGGAACTAGCAAAATTTGCACCACTCTCAATCAATCTTTTATAATCAGACTGGCATGCACCTGCAAATATCACTAATTTATCAAGATCCGATTCTATACTACGTGCTTTCTCCACAGATTTTATAAAGTAATCTGAGGTATGAAAAGTTTTATTATTCAACTCCCCATCATGACCAGTAAGCACAAGGATATCTGGCTTTATTTTCGTAAGTAATTCCACAATTTTTTCTGGTTGTCCCTTTTCTGGAATAAAAAACCCTTCTACTTGTATATTTAGATTTCTATAATTAGATATAGATAATTCCAGGTAATCTTCATCACCATCAAGATGTAATACCTTACTTTTATATTCTATATATGAATTTTCTACTTTGTTGTTGGTTCTAACTAATTTACTATTTAAAATATGATGTTTTTGTTGGCGTTGCATACATTCGAAAGATTCCATTAATAGTTCTTTTCTAATTGACTTCTTATCCTGATCCTTAACCCTTATAAGATCATCTATTGGGGAATCAGCCATTAGCCTTAACTTAAAACTCCTTAATGACGCATTATCATTTTGTATCTTCTCAATCCTAAATACTACATCAGATTGATATGATTTTCTAGTAACATAATCTCCGACTTTAAACTCCATAATCCCGCCCCCTGTAAGGGTATATTGCGCTAATCTATATACTACATTATATGAAGCGGGTCTTGTCTATGTGTATTATTTAGTAAACTTATCAGCCACAGTTGATGCAGCATAGGAATCAGGTTTAATAAAAGCCTCATATCCACTTCCAACTACCATCCCCACAACCTCTCTTATAATCGTATTTGTAGGGCCTTTTTCACCAACATCAATATGTATCTCTACCATTAAATCATCTACTAAATCAATTTCATCTGCAAAATAACCTGTTAGCTGGCTAGCTAATTCTAAGCTTTTAGAAACCTCAAAAAAGATTCTTTGTTTCATACTAGTCTGTAATCTTTCTTCCTCTTTATGATAAAAAAAACGTCCACCTCTTCCTACTCGGTATATAACAATAGCAGTTACAAAAACTACATCACTTATACCTGCTTGAGAATCAGTTCCGATTATAAGTTTATACTGGTCTTCTGGTTTCTGAGCAACAAATTCAAGTATTGTTTCATATACTTGATGAATACTTAGTGGACCATCAGTTGGACTAATAAATTTCATTTTTTCACCATCTTTTTTGTATTTGAATTAATGCATCGCAACTTTTATAATGCTAGCATTTACAGATATTACTCGAAGGAACATTAAAAGTGTTCCAGTTTCGACTGAAAGAAAGAAGTTGGTCAACAAATCTTGTCTCACTGTCCTCTATAAAGTAAATTACTTAATTCACCTATCTGTTCTATAGATAGCTTTTCACCCCTAATGCGTTTATCAAGTCCCATTTCGGCTAAACAATTAAGTACCAGATCTTTGTCTAGATCTATATTTGCTGCTTTACTTAAGCCATTTTTTATATTTTTTCTCCGTTGTTGAAATATGGCTTTAACAATCTGAAAGAAAAAATCCTCACTCTCAAGTTGAACTGGTGGGTCTATATTTCTTTCCAGCTTTATAACTGCTGAATCAACAGCTGGACGAGGAATAAAAACACTGGAAGGTACTATATGTACTATCTCGGGAGTAGAAAAATACTGTACAGCAATACTTAAAGATCCATAGTCTTTACCTCCTGGATCTGCTGCCATCCGTTCTGCAACCTCTTTCTGGACCATAAAAACATATCTATCAATAGGTACTCTTGCTTCTAATAATCCCATTATTATAGGGGTTGTTATATAATAAGGAAGGTTTGCTATTAGTTTTATTGTTTTATTAAGTAGTTTTTTTTCTTCAATAAAAGTAGTCCAGTTAATGTCCATCACATCTTCATTAATAATATCCAGCTGCTTGTCATTAAATAAATCTAGAAGGACTTTAACTAATCTACTATCTTTCTCAATAGCAAAAAGTCTCCCTTCCCCAAGCTGTTCAAGTATTGCTTGAGTTAAAGAGCCAAAGCCAGGTCCTATCTCTATCACATTATCATCTTTATTAATATCTCCTGCTGCTACAATAATATCTATAATATTTCGGTCTACCAAAAAATTTTGTCCTAATCTCTTTGAAAGTCTAATCTTATATTTCTCCAATAATTCTTTCGTTACCCCTGGTGTAGCTATATTGTTTTGCAAAACTATTTCACCTTTCTCCATAAGAACCTGCCCGAAAAAATAATTAACGGTTTTTATTATCCCCAAAAATCTATTCCACTTAACGAACAAATTCTATAATTATATTATTTAAATTATAAAAATTTATACCTTCTATTTTAACATAGTTCTTTATTATAATCAAAAAAGTATATTATTTCCTCATAAGTAATATATATATAATGAATCACAAAAAATATTTTAGGTTTCTTGAACAAATATTACCCTCTTATCATATATTATTTTAGGTTGTAATATTAATATGCAATGAAATTAATATAATCTATTCAAAAGAGAGAGGGGGGGTATTTATGGCTGGAAAATTTCTAGATGGAGAAGAAAAAGCCAAGGAGAATGACGAATTTAATCCATATAATCTCTTTCTTATATTGATTTTACTTATATTGTCAGATGACGTTTTACAGATGATTAAGGCTCAAAAACTAAAAAGCAAGAAAAACAAATCATCTAGTAATCCTGGCAGAAGAACATTTAACATCCTGGCTATTCATGACAACAAACAAGAAAACAAGGAACCTAAAGAAGAAACAAGAGAGAATGACTGAGGGGGTAAATAATGATTAACAAACAACTGTATTCTACCATATCTAATAAGATACAGAAAAATAGTAATAACTATTCCAACAACGAAATATTTGGTTTGCTAAGTATTCTGGTTCTATTAGAGATAACTGGAATTTTTCAAACAGATGTTAAAAGTTTACCAGAGTCAAACTCAGAGCCAAAACAAAATAATATATTATCTTCTTTAGGAAGTATGGGTAATGTTGGAAATTTAGCGGGTTTATTGGGTCAGTTACAAGGCAATGGTAATGGTGGCGATGGTGGTAATAACCTTCAACAAATGCTTCCTCTATTAATGGGTGCATTAGGAGGAAATAGTGGTTCTGGAGACATGGACATCGGGAAAATTACGAACATAATGAACGCCTTAAAAAATAGTCAGTCAAATAATAAAGAAGAACATATTAATGTTGAAAATGAAGAAATCTCTCAAGAAGACATAGATGATGGTAATGATAAAAAAAAAGTTTCAGCAAAGTAAAAAAAGTAAATAAATTAGATTGGAGTAAATTAAAACTATAATATAATTTGTATGAACAGGAGACTCAATATCTAGTCTTCTGTTTTTCCTTTATATGCCACAAAAAAATTTGATGATTCATATTGCTAATGGTCATAATATATTAAGAACAGAGTACCTGCTACCAACTATAATTAATTACTAAATAGACAAGGAGAATTAATAATACATGGAAAAAAAATATAAACTAATGATGCTGGCCTTTAGCGGTGTCCCCTTTATAATGGTATTGGGTAATTCAATGTTAATACCTGAATTTCCCCAGATTAAAGCTGCACTAAATATTAGCCAGTTTCAAGTTGGACTACTAATTACAGTATTCTCCATATCTGCTGGAATTGCTATCCCGTTTTTAGGATATCTTTGTGACCAGATTGGAAGAATAAAAGTAATTGTTCCTGCATTACTAGTATATGGAATTGGTGGAGTAATCTCAGGCCTGGCTGCTCTAATGTTAGATAATCCTTACAATATTATTTTAGTTGGAAGAGTTGTACAGGGTATAGGTGCAGCTGGTACCGCGCCAATTGTAATGGCCTTGATTGGTGATATCTTTCAATCACAACAACGGAGTGAGGCCCTAGGTATTATTGAGGCTGCAAACGGTGTTGGAAAAGTACTTAGTCCAATTCTTGGTTCGGCTATAGGACTTTTTAGCTGGATAGCTCTATTTTTTTCTTATGCGGTCTTAGCTGTACCTATAGCAGCAGGAGTTTGGTTTTTAGGAGAAGAGGGTAAAAAACCTGAAAAACAGAGTTTAAAAAAATATCTAGGGAAAACATCTGATATATTTAAAGAAAAGGGCTTTTCACTTATAGCCACTATCCTGACGGGCATGCTTGTACTATTTGTACTCTTTGGATTACTATCCTATTTCTCCGATATTTTAGAGAGTAAATATGATATAAAAGGATTTATAAAAGGACTGGTAATAGCAATACCGATTCTATTTATGTCAATTACCTCATATACTACTGGACATGTCCTGAAAAAAATAAAAAAATACTTTAAGATATCTATCATATCAGGCATGATTCTGGTAACAATCATGCTAGTAATCTTATACTATTTTGAGTCTTTAATAGTTTACGTAACATTTTTCTCCTTACTTGGAATTGGTACAGGCCTTGTATTACCTTCAGTAAATACAATGGTCACAAGTTCCTCAAAAACAAGTCAACGTGGTGTTATTACCTCTATTTATGGTGCAGCTCGTTTTGGAGGAGTTGCCATTGGACCGCCTATTTTTACATTTTTTGAAGGATTTAGTAAACTTACAATGCATTATGGGGCAGCAGGTATCTCCTTAGCAGTTCTAATTCTAGCTATTATATTTATCAAAGAAAAAGGTATGACTCCTGAAGAAAGTGGGGGTGGGAAAAAGAAATAGATACCAGTAAAAAGGCGGATTTTTATCTCCGCCTACTTAAGATTTATACAACACTTTTTATATTTTTTACCACTACCACAAGGACAGGCATCATTTCTACCAATATTCCACATCTGATTACAGAGTCTAGTTAATTCTTTTGCTATAAAGTTGGGAGATTGACGTTTTTTTATTCTATCGACTATTTCTTTCATATATGGATCAATATATTTAAAGAACTGCTTATATCCAGCACAAAGATAATTTAGTCCCGCTTTACCATCTTCTGTCTTAATAAATCTATTTTTGGGGCAACCCCCATGACAGATAAAGTTGACTTCACAATCACTACACTGCTGTGGGAGATTATCAAACTTATCATTCCCAAACTTCTTTTGTTTTTCTGAGCTATGCAAATCAAGGAGAGGAGTATCCTCAATATTTCCAAGCTTATATTCAGGGTAAACAAAATGGTCACATGAATATAGATCTCCATTATGTTCCATAACTTCTGCAGTACCACAGGTTTTGGAAAACACACACAAACCCGCTTTATAGCCTGCCCAGACCCTTACAGCTTCCTCAAAAATTTGTATATATATCTTACCATAGTCATTTTGTATCCATTGATTAAAAATTAAGATTAAGAATTGACCATAATCTTCAGCCGTAACTGAATGCTCTCCAATAACACCCTTATTATTATTTTCAACAATAGGTATAAACTGAATAAAATCTGCACCTATCTCTTTGAAAAAGTTATATACCTCAACTGGATGCTTGGAATTTATATCATTAACAACACAAAGAATATTGAAGTCTACATTATATTTCTGCAACAATTTGATACCCTGTAGGACTTTTTCATGTGTCGTACCATCTTGTTTGTCTTTACGGTATTTATCATGTATCCACTTCGGTCCATCAATACTAACCCCTACCAAAAAATTGTTATCTGCAAAAAATTGACACCACTGGTCATCAAGGAGGACAGCATTTGTTTGAAAACTATTTTGACACTGCCATCCTTCTGGTAAATACTTTTTTTGTAGTTCTACTGCTTTTTCAAAAAAATCAAGACCACGAATAGTCGGTTCCCCACCCTGCCAGCCAAAATTAACCATCGGGCCGGGTTGAGCCTCAATATATTGTTTTGTAAAATTCTCAAGTAATTCATAACCCATTTTAAAATCATTATTTTCTATATAATACCCTGTTTTATCAAGGTAATAACAATATTCACAATTCAAATTACATATAGGTCCATTTGGAAAAGCCATCACATTAAAAAAAAATCTTTTATCTTCTTTATTATTAGTTATTATTTTATCTGTATTATTCATATCTACATTCCCTTTTATTATCCTTTTTATTCTTTTGATAAACTATTTATATTAAAACACTCTAATTCTTCAAACTATGCAATGGTGCAGGTATTCTTCCGCCACGATTAATAAAATCATTACTGGAGAAAGGATTAATCTTCATAATAGGTGCCCTACCAAACAAACCGCCAAAAACCACTTCTTCTCCCACATCTTTACCTGGGGCAGGAATAATACGTACTGCAGTAGTTTTATTATTTATCATTCCTATAGCCGCCTCATCAGCAATTATTGCAGATATTGTTTCAGCTGTAGTGTTACCAGGAACAGCAATCATATCCAGACCAACTGAACATACACAGGTCATTGCCTCTAATTTTTCCAAGCTCAGTGCCCCCATCTCTACAGCTTCGATCATACCAGCATCTTCACTTACAGGAATAAAAGCACCACTCAGACCACCTACATGAGATGAGGCCATTACACCACCCTTTTTCACAGCATCATTTAAAAGTGCTAAAGCAGCTGTAGTACCATGTGTTCCACATCGCTCTAAACCCATCTCTTCAAGTATCCTAGCGACACTATCTCCAACCGCCGGTGTTGGTGCAAGGGATAAATCTACAATCCCAAAAGATACCCCTAACATCTCTGAAGCCTCTTTTGCTACTAACTGACCCATTCTAGTTATCTTAAAAGCAGTTTTCTTAATTGTCTCTGCTACTTCATCAAAAGGCTTGCCTTTCACTCTCGTTAAAGCAGACTTAACTGCACCAGGTCCACTAATCCCAACATTGATCACACATTCCCCTTCACCAATACCATGAAATGCACCGGCCATAAAAGGGTTATCTTCTGGTACATTAGCAAAGACAACTAATTTACTACAACCCACTCCATCATTTTCAGCTGTATATTCTGCTATTTTCTTTATAATTCTACCCATATCTGCAACTGCATCCATATTTATACCGGCTTTAGTAGTAGCCACATTTACTGAAGAACATACCCTTTCAGTCACAGACAAGGCCTCAGGCAAAGAGTTAATAAGTCGCTTATCTCCGATTGTACACCCCTTATGGACTAATGCGGAAAAACCACCAATAAAATCCACACCAACTTCTGCAGCAACTTTATCCAAAGTCTCTGCAAATTTAACATAACTTTCCTCATCACTAGATTCCCCAATCATTGCAATAGGAGTAACTGAAATTCTTTTATTAATAATTGGTATATCATACTTTAACTCTATCTCTTCAGCAACTTCAACTAGTCTACCTGCATAATTACAAATTTTATCATAAATCTTCTGACGAGCAATGTTACCATCTGAATGGCAGCAATCCCGTAATGAAATACCCATAGTAATGGTTCTTATGTCTAACTTTTCTTCTTCAAGCATACGAATTGTTTCCATTATTTCATATGGTTTAATCATAATGTAATCCCCCTATATTTCCCTATATAAATCATTATTTGAATAGATTGTAATTTTAATAAATCATAAGTATAAATATTCTGTCGGAATTGAAAGATACCGTCACTTCTGCCTTATTATATATACATTATAAGCGGTGTCTTATATCCTGTGCATTGACCTAAATACATCCTCATGCTGTAGTTTTATGGAAACCCCCAATGTCTCACCTGTCTTATTAAGCTTGTCTTTAATCTCCTCTAAAGGAGATTCAATCTGTTCTAAATCAACCAACATCATCATAGTAAAATATTCTCCCAGTATTGTCTGACTAATATCAAGTATATTAACATTACATTCCGCAAGTAAGTTACTAACCCGTGCGATTATACCTATTTTATCTGTACCAATTACTGTAATTATCGCTCTCATAAAAATCTTCCTTTCTCCATTACTTATTATTTTAATGTCCCACTAAGACATAAGATAGTTCTTGTAGTTTATCGTAAGTACTTTAAAAATGCTCAATCTATATCAAGTCTTCTTTAATATTATTACTATAATATCATTAATAATTATACATTACAATAAACAAATTATTCTTTATTAATAAGATCTTACATTTTTTAGGGCATAAAAAAAGCAGGGTATCACTTAATCCCCCACTCTTTCTATATTTATTTATTTCTACTTATTCTCTTTTTAACCTGATTACATTCCAGGATAGTTTTCCTAAGCTAGCCTCTACTATTCCATCCTTAAATATAGCATTACCTTCTGTATGTGGTATTACATTTTCAGGATTTTCTTCAGTGTTTGTAGCCTTCATATCCTCATTTTCAAGTACTATATGTTCCAGTACTTCGTATTTAGCAAAACCCTTTAGATTACAAACTAAACTCAAGTCTTCTTCTTGATCTCTATTTACAGCAAAAATAGTTAATTCTTTCTCATCTTCACTAAGCACTGTAACTGAATCTAGTAATGACACATTTTTGAAGTCTTTACAGTCATAAACTGGCGAAGAAATAACAGACCGTAGTACAGTTCCTCTGCCATATTTAGATGCATGAAAATATGGATAAAAAATAGTCTGTTTCCATGCATCTCCCCCTTCACTGGTCATGATAGGAGCAATAACATTTACTAATTGTGCCATACAAGCCATTTTAACACGATCAGCATGTTTCAACAATGTAATCAAAAGTAGACCTACAACTAAGGCATCCTCAAATGTATATATATCCTCAAGTTGAGGTGGTGCAACAGACCAGGGTTCTATCTCTTTGTCAGCATCATTTGAATGAAACCATACATTCCACTCATCAAAGGAGAGATTAATAGTCTTATCACTTTTCTTTTTTGCCTTAACATAATCACAGATAGAAATAACTGATTCAATAAAGAGATCCATATCCACTGATTGAGCTAAATAATTAGCTAGATCATTATCCCTATTACCATAATAAGCATGAAGAGAGATATAATCTACATGTTCATAGGTATAATCTAGAACTGTTGCCTCCCATTCAGCAAAAGTATCCATCCCCCTACCAGAACTACCACAGGCTACAAGCTCTATCGAAGGATCAACTTGTTTCATAGCTTTAGCGGTCTCTAAAGCAAGTTTACCATATTCCTCGGCTGTTTTTTGACCTATCTGCCAAGGTCCATCCATTTCATTTCCAAGGCACCATGTTTTTATATTATAAGGCTTTTCGTATCCATGCTCTTTGCGCAAGTCACTATAATAACTACCACCAGGATGATTGCAGTATTCTAAAAGATTCCGCGCCGCATCGATGCCCCTTGTTCCAAGATTAACTGCCATCATAGCCTCAGAGTTAGCTTTCTCAGTCCACTCTAAAAACTCATTTGTACCTATTTCATTTGTTTCAATTGTTCTCCAGGCTAACTCTGTACGCCTTGGCCTATCCTCGACAGGACCAACACCATCTTCCCAGTTATAAGCAGATACAAAATTACCGCCAGGATAACGGATAGTAGGTACATCAAGTTCTTTAACAAGATCTATTACATCTCCTCTAAACCCATTTTCATCTGCAGTAGGATGCTCTGGCTCATATATGCCTGTATAAACAGCTCGACCTAAATGTTCAATAAATGAACCAAAAATCCTTTTATCGACTTTACCAATAGTGAAATCCTTATTTAATATTATCTTAGCTTCCTTCATTATCTATATCTCTCCTTCTTTTACGTATATTCCTACTCCAAAAATTGTGTATTATTATAAGCTATCAAATGTTATTTTTCAGGAGTTTATTTGATAATAAATGTCATTCCATTTTAACTCTTTTTTAAAGTTCCTTATCTTTGTGTCTTCCCCAATAACGAGGTATTCGATATCCGCCATATCAGCAAAGTCTTCTAGCATCTCTGTTGTTACTACTTTACTAAAACCTGTATGATGCGCCCCGCCCGCTAATATCCATGCCGCTGCTGCAGTCCTCAAATCAGGTAACGGTTTCCAAACTACCCGAGCTACAGGCAACTTTGGCAAATCCTCTTCAGCTGCTACTACATCTACTTCATTTACAATCAGACGGAATCTATTGCCCATGTCAATTAGTGAAGCATTCAATCCACTACCTGGTGAAACATTAAATACTAATCTGACAGGGTCACTCTTACCACCAATTGATAATGAATGTACCTCCATCGATGGTTTTCCATCAGCGATAGTTGGACATACCTCAAGCATATGAGATCCAAGCACTTTTGCATTTTGAGGATCAAGCTGATAAGTATAGTCTTCCATAAAAGATGTTTCACCAAGACCAGCAGCCATTACCTTCATAGCTCTTAATAAAGCTGCTGTCTTCCAGTCTCCCTCTGCACCAAAACCATAGCCTTCTGCCATTAGCCTTTGCACTGCCAATCCAGGAAGTTGTTGTAAGCCGTGAAGGTTTTCAAAGGTTGTGGTAAATCCTTTAAATCCTCCGTCTTTCAAGAACGCCTTCATACCTAACTCTATTTTAGCCGCATCTCTAAGGGAATTATGTTGTTTTCCATTTTCCAGCAGACTATCTTGAACCTTATATTGCTCTTTATAAATATCTATTAAATTAGCAATCTCTTGACCAGATATATCATCTACATATGAGACAAGGTCCCCTATTCCATATCCATTTACAGAATAACCCAAACGAATTTCAGCCTCAACCTTATCTCCTTCAGTAACTGCAACATTACGCATATTATCACCAAAACGAGCAATTTTTGCACCCTGACTATCCTGCCAGGCAGCTGCTACTCGGGCCCAGCTAACAAGTTCATTAAGTACTTCCTCATCCTGCCAGTGTCCTACAACTACCTTACGTTTAATATTTAGTCTGCTTACCATAAAGCCAAATTCTCGCCCACCGTGAGCAGATTGATTAAGATTCATAAAGTCCATATCGATGTCTGACCATGGTATATCTCTATTAAATTGAGTGTGTAGGTGTACAAAAGGTTTCTGTAATGATTTCAAACCAGGTATCCACATACGAGCTGGTGAAAAAGTATGCATCCAGGTAATCAAACCTATACAGGCCTTGTTGTGGTTAGCATCCAGAACCAGTTCCTTAATAGACTCAGCATTTGTCATAACTGGTTTATAAATTACTTTTACCGGAAATTTATTACCTTCAGAAAAATATTCAACAATTTTTTGACTATGTTTAGCAACCTCCTTAAGTGTATCATCCCCATAAAGGTGCTGACTACCAGTCACAAACCAAACCTCATATTCTTTTATATTAATCATAATAATCCTCCTTATTTTTTTATAAAGTATTTTGATTCTTCTGCCTATCCTATAAGTATTTCCCTAATTCTGACCATAATAGGCATCCTTACCATGTTTCCTGTAAAAATGTTTATTTAATAAATACTCCGGAACCCCTTCAATTCCACCATTCAACTGTACTGTATTAAAGGCCATCTTTGCCACTTCTTCCAATACAACACTGTTATGAACGGCTTCTTCGGCGTTTTTACCCCAGGTAAAAGGACCATGTCCTGTAACAAGCACCCCAGGGGTATAATTATAGTCTTTATTTTTAAACCTTTCCACTATTACCTCACCTGTATTAGCTTCATAATCATTCTCTACCTCAGATACAGTCATAGTCCTAGTACAAGGGATCTCCTGATAGAAATAATCTGCATGAGTAGTCCCGAAACAAGGGATATCCCTCCCTGACTGGGCCCAACTAGTAGCCCATGGCGAATGTGTATGAACTACCCCTCCTATATCAGTAAATTTATTATATAAAACCAGGTGTGTTGCAGTATCAGAAGACGGTCTCAGTTCACCCTCAATTACCTTTCCCTGCAAATCCACCACCACCATTTTATCAACAGTTAGCTGGTCATAAGCAACTCCACTGGGCTTTATGACAACTAATCCTTTATTCCGTTCAATGCCACTAACATTACCCCAAGTATAGATTATTAAATCTTTACGTTTTAACTCCAAATTCGCTTCCAGGACTTCCTCTTTTAAGTTTTCTAACATAATTTCACCTCCAAAGTATAGAAATTTGTTTCTATTCCGTTCACCTTCACATTATCCTTACTATCTTAAAGATTTCTTAACATGTCACTAATTTTCTCACCAAGCTCCAGATACTTATTATACATGTCTCGATACTTCATTGCGCTTTCTTTTTTAGGATAATATGTTTTGCTAAAAGATGAGCCCATGCCATCTTGAGCTTGATTAACACTATCGTACAAATCAGCTGCAACAGCAGCAAAAATAGCAGCCCCAAGAGCACAAGCCTGTTCC
The DNA here is from genome assembly GCA_016278415.1 of Halanaerobiales bacterium. The sequence goes on along the minus strand of JADQBV010000274.1, from coordinate 7,084 downwards.
GATTCAGCTACTTTTATAGGCATATTTAAGACATCAGCTGTAATCTGCATAACAAAATCACTCTTCTTTGAAATACCACCAATTGCTATAACCTGTTCTAATTCAACGCCTTCATTTATAAATTGTTCATTTATTGCTTTAGCACCATATGCAGTCGCTTCAACTAAAGCACGGAAGATTTTTGGAGCGGTAGTTCCTAAGCTTAGTCCTATAATAGCACCCTTAAGTGTCTGATCTGCAAATGGAGTTCTTCTACCATTTAACCAATCAAGTGCCAATGGTCCCGTTTCATTAAGGTCTAGTTTTGCAGCTTGCTCAGTCAGCTTAATTAGTATATCTTCCTCTATTTTATTAGCAATTTTCTCTTTATCTTCCTCACTAACTCCCTCTATATCAGGTAAAATATTATCAATGGGCCAGGACAATAAATCTTTAAACCAGGCATAGACATCACCATAGGCTGATTGACCTGCTTCAAGTCCAACCATGCCAGGGATGACAGAACCGTCTACCTGGCCACAAATACCACTAATTGTTTTATTTTCGATAACTTGGTATGGTGCAATCATTACATCACAAGTTGATGTCCCCATTATTTTTACCAAAGTCTTTTGGGTAATACCTCCACCAACAGCACCCATATGTGCATCAAAAGCACCTACAGCTACAGATATACCAGTTCTTAACCCCAATTTTTCCGCCCACTCTGGAGTTAACCCACCAGCCTTTTCATCAGAAGTATAGGTTTTTTCAAATAGTCTATCCCTAAGGCCTTTTAATAATGGATCAAGTCCTGTCAAAAATTCTTCTTGGGGAAGACCTCCCCATTCTTCATGCCACATAGCCTTATGTCCCGCAGCACAGCGACTTCTCTTCATAGTGAGGGGATCAGTTTCACCTGTAAGAACAGCTGGAATCCAGTCACAATGCTCTACCCAGGAAAATGCTGCCTTTCGTATCTCTTCATCATTTCTTAAAACGTGAAGTATCTTAGCCCAGAACCATTCTGAAGAATAGACACCACCTTCATATTTTGTGTAATCAACACCACCCCAAGTTTTAGCAAGTTCATTAATTTCATCCGCTTCTTTTACAGCTGTATGGTCTTTCCATAGAATAAACATAGCATTAGGATTATCTCTGTATTCATCCAATAATGCCAGAGGAATCCCCTCTTTATCTACAGGACATGGAGTTGATCCAGTTGTATCTACACCTATACCAACAACATCCTCTGCTACTGTACTATCACTTTCTGACAGAACAATTTTAATCGCTTCTGTCATAGAATCAAGATAATCCTGAGGATGCTGTCTAAACTGATTATCCCCTGGACTACAGAATTCCCCCTCCATCCATCTTTTGTAATATGAGACACCGTCAGCTAATTCCTCACCAGTCTCTATATTGACCAGCAGTGCCCGAACTGAATCCGAACCAAAATCTAGACCAATAACATACTTTTCACTCATGATACTACTCCTCCTTATTATTATAAATTTAGAAACACTTAAAATAATATCCGCAATCTAGTATTATCTGATTTTAATTATTATTAATCCTTTATAGTAATATCTTTTACCCATCAAAATATAAGTACACTTAAATACCTTTTACTGAATTCCTCCTAAGCAATTCCGGCTTAAAAACCTTATTTACAACCTTTTTATTATTATCTATGTGACTCAATATTATTTCAGCAGCTTTATTTCCCGCGGCCTTTTTGGGATGAGAAACTGAAGTAATAGAAATATTATTTAACTTTACCATATTAGAATCATCAAATCCAAGAAGAGAAATATCCTTAGGTACCCCTAACCCCTTATCACTTAATATCTCTTTTACTAGCACTGCTATTTGATCATTAAAACAAAAGATAGCAGAAGGTGGTTTAGATTGTTCAAGTAGATCCTTTACTATTAACTTAATCTCATCCTGAAATTCATCAGGTTTTTCAAATTCTGAATTAAAATATGGTTTAATTAAATCATCCTGAAGAATTAATTCACTCTGTTTAAAGGCTTTTTTATATCCTTCCAACCGTCCAAGGGCAGGGGTATGCATACTTTTATATATTATTGCTATATTTTTGTGGCCAATATCAATTAAATAATCAGTAGCTATCACACCACCCATTTCGTCATCAACTATAACACTATTGATTCTATCATCACTATATCTACTATCCAGTGAAACGATTGGTATTTCCCTCTCCAATAAGTCCTGTAACAAGGTTAAATTAGATTGCGATATAGCACTTTTAGCAGGTTCAATTATTAGTCCATCGATATCTTTCTGCATAAACTGTTCTATAATATCCTTTTCCCGCTCTAAGCTATCCTGAGAATTCCCCAGGATTATTTGATAAGAATTTTGGTGAAGTACCTGATCAATACCAGAAAGTATATCAGAAAATATATAGTCATGAAGACTAATACTAATAAAACCTATATTCCTACTTTTCTCATTTTGGATATTCTTCTTCCCTCTATAAAAGGTTCCAATGCCCTGTCTTTTCTCTAGAACACCTTCCCTTTCCAACAAATCAAGGGCCTTCCTGACTGTATGACGACTAACCTTATACTGCTTCGTCAATTCATTCTCTGCAGGTATCTTATCACCAAGTGTTATAGTACCTTCATCAATTGACTTTTCAATTGAGTTTTTTACTTTGATATACTTTGGTAAATAATCTCTTTCCATAAAATCACCCTTTTTCTAGTTCCACCATTCTTAGCTATTTATTAAAGACTCAACTTTCAGAGCCCTTATATTTTGCAGGTTATCCATTTTCTGAATGAACATTATAAAAAGCTCCCATCCCGCTTGGAAGGCTATAAATTGTTAACAAAATTCTGTCTGAACGTAGCAAAGCCAAGTGAGTTTATTTTGTTATTTATAGCCTGGAAGAGGAATGGGGCTACCTTAATGTCAAAATTAGAAGTGCTCTGGAGTGAATTAGCCTTTTTCAGTGAATAAAGTTATGGCTAACCTGGCTTTATACGTATATTTCAACTCCGAAGTTGTGTTAAAAATGAAATTTGCTTTGATTATTATACGAATTCTATACACTTTAGATTAACCAAAATCCGGTCATTAATTTGATGGATTTATCATTTCCAAATACTCATCTACAATCTCATAACTCCATTTCTCTAATAATCCTAATTGATCAAGGAGTGCAGCAACTGTATAACGGTTCCTTATTTCAAAAGCAGATTGAACTGCTTTTAGTAACCATTCTTTCTTAATAGATTTAACATCATCTCTTTCTGTAATTCCCGTTTCCTTTAAATATCCTTCTATATTCTCAAGGTACTGTAGATTCTCTTTAATTAAAGACTTGATTTCCTGTTCTTTTTCCATTAATATTTCTATATCTAGCTGATGTCCTTCCCATCGTTCATCAAGGGTTTTCAAGACTGGTTCCGCCCTATCAAGGTAATTTGTCTGTATTCTTGCCTTCCTATTTTCTAGATTATCAAGATTTTTTAGATTACTAAAATCCAGATTATATAGCCTTAAATACAATTGACAAGCAAAATACTCCCCTAAGGCCACTTTTATTCCATGTGGTGGTAATTCCTCCCCATAAATCTCGCCATACATCTCCAAAAAATGAGATATGTGATGCTCCGTTCCTGATGCTGGTCTTGAATTTCCAACAATCTGCATAGCAACCCCTGAATTTATAAGGCCTTTGACCAACACCTTGATACTCTCCACAGTCCTATCTTTCAATTCTGACGTAAGTTCAATCAAACTTATTAATTCAGCCTCTACCAAGGAAATGGCTTTCTGATTCAATTCTACTCCAAATAAAAGATTACTTAGCTTCCAGTCCATCAAAGCAGATATTTTACCTAGTAGATCACCAAAACCAGCCTGAATCATCTCCCAGGGGGCCTCCCGCAAAATATTCAGATCAGCAACAATTGCTTCTGCTGTAACTGCATTATAAGTTGTTTTTACTCCGTCAACTGTAATTGGAGAAACTGGTGATGCATACCCATCCATCGAAGGTGCAGTAGCTACAATCATATAGGGAATTTCCAATTTATAACTTATATATCGAGTTAAGTCGTTAATGGTACCTGAACCACAGGCAAGCAAATATCCATCCCTACCAACACCCTTTAGTACTTTAAATAAATACTCAGTATTTGCTACAATTTTGTCACCTTTTAAGATAAGCTCTTCAATTTTATAGCCAGCTTCCTGCATTAATTTGCTCAATTCACTACCAGCAATAGAATAAGTATTCATATCAGCTATTAGATAGACTTTCTTTTTTTTACTTAGTATTTCTAAAAGATTTGGCACTTCAAGATTAGCATTTTCTTTAATTAAAATTTCTTTGATATTATTATCAGCCATCCTTTAACCTCCCTAACCATCCCCAATAGATATACTGCCGTAATCTCCTCACCCTCATATATAACGGCAGATATATCAAATTGGAATCCTTTAATATCATAATCTTTGAACTTAATTAAATTACATTATTACTATTATAACACTTGTCCGGTTGTTCGTACAACTAAAACCTAATATTTTAATAATTTTTTTAAAAGTTATAATAATTTAAACTTAAAGCTTCCTAATTGATTCTTCATATTCTATCGGTGTCATACCTTGCGTATCTTTAAAGACCTTAAAAAAATAATTATAATTATTAAAACCAACCTCAGGCACGATTTCTTTTATTTGTTTATCTGTATCTGCGATTAGAACCTTAGCTTTGCCAACTCGTACATTATTCAAGTATTCAATAAACCCTTTACCACAGTCTTTCTTGAATTTTCTACTTAGATAAGAACTATTAACTCCTATCTTATCAGCTACTAGACTTAAATTAATATCTTCTTGAAAATAATTGTTTATATAGTCAATCGCCTCTCCTGTAACACCACTATATTGTTCTGAAAAACATTTTCCTTGCATGCAGTTATAAAGATTGTTATATATTTCAAATATCCACTGCTTTAATTCATGAACAGTATCATATTTAGACAGTTGCTCATAGGGATTATCTTTGTTCATATATATTTTACTTGTGTCAACTGAATACTCTTTGGCTATCTTATTTACAATATTTATAAATGAAATTATAGTTAATTTCACAGAGTCTATACTAGGCTGATATTCAAATATATTATCGAATATTTCATTAATACGGGATATCATCAGACTACTATTCATAGCTTTTATTGATTCAATAATTCCCTTTTCTTCCTCTATTCCTATAAAATTTACACTATTTTTTATTACATTTCCGGATGTATTATAAAAAATTTTGTTTTTCCCCTGATAAAACTTCTTTTTTAGTAATTCCTCTGCCTTACTGTAGTATTTATTTACATTAGTAAGGCTATTACCAATATCTGCAATTGCAAAGCATGCTGTTATATTAAAATTCTGTTTGATAGTAGACCTTATCCTATTAATTGTAGTTGTTACCTGATTATTTATATCTTGTTCACTATTCTGATTTTTAAAAGTAAAGATAATAACAAAATTACCATCTTCCAAAAAAGACATTACAGCTACTGTCATATCCTTCAAAATCTCATTAGCCATATTAATAAACATTTTCTTTAAATCGTTTAATTCACTTTCTCGATACTTCTCCTTTAGAAAGTCATACTCATCTAATTGTGCCGCAACTACAATTACATTATGAAAATGAAGTTTTATACCTAGTACAGCCAACTCTTGTTTTATTGTTTTCTTACTTTCAATTCCTTCCTTAACTAACTTACTAATAAAGTTTTGTACTAAAGTATATTTCCCTGTCTTTATCTGTTTTTGGATTTTTTCCTTCTCAATATTTAACTGTTGTTCTTTGCTTATTTGATTTTTAATAGAGTTTAATAATTCAATTAATGAATCTGGATTTAAATTATGTTTTAAAAGGTAATCAACAGCACCCATCTTCATGCTTTCTTTAACATAAAGAAAATCATCATAACCACTAATAGCAATAACTTTTATAGGAAGTTGGTTTTCTTGGACATAGTTAATAACCTCTAAACCATCGGCTCCCGGCATAGACATATCTGTAATAATCAAATCTATATCTTTATTAATAATATTCTCTATTGCTTCTGTTCCGTTTTTTGCAACATCATATAATAAGAAGCCTTCTTCTTCCCAGGAAATCATGTTTTTTAAATGACTATAGTCAAAAATATCATCTTCAACAATTAAAGTCTTTATCATATTATACCTCCATACTATGTTGACAGGGGCAAAGTAATTTCAACTGTAGTAAAATGATCTTCAAAGCTATCTATAGTAATACCATATTCTTCTCCAAAATATAATTTAATTCTCTGTAGGACATTATTTATACCTATTCCTGAAAAATGACCTTCAAGAGAATCCCCATCACTTAATATATGCTCTATAGTCTCCTCTGACATGCCTAAGCCATTATCAGTAATAGTAAATATCATTTTATTATCATAAATAGTCCCCTTAACTTCTATAATTCCAGGACCTTTTTTGGGACTTATCCCATGTATTATTGAATTTTCCAATACAGGTTGTAATAAAAACTTGGGAAGCTTTTTATCAAATAGTTCCTCTTCAATATCAAAATTAACTTCAAACTTACTATAAAGTCTATACTGTTGTATATTAATATAATTTTTTAGGTATTCTACTTCTTTACTTACTGTTATAAAATCATCTTCTTTATCCATGCTCAAATGTAGTAACTCTATTAAAGAGGTCAACAATGACTCCAGATTTTCTGCCTTCTGCCTATTAGCAAGTATCCTAGCTGTATTTAAAATATTTGATAGAAAATGAGGGTTTATCTGTGCCTGTAATGCCTTAAACTCAGCATCCCTCTTTTGTTTTTCCTTAGTCTTGATATCCTCTAATAAAGCCTGGATTTCTTCAACCATAACATTAAAATCACCTGCAACTTCAGCGATTTCATCTTTATTATTATCTTCTACGCTAACCTTAAGATTCCCCTTTTTTACCTCATTCATAGCAAATAACAATTTCTTTAAGGGGTTTGATATACTATTAGTAAAAATGATAGATAAAAAAATAGCTAATATAAAGCATA
>JADQBV010000032.1 GCA_016278415.1 Halanaerobiales bacterium | reverse complement strand
ATGGTATGAATTTCAAATATATGCCTGAATTAAATCTAAAATGGGGTTACCCAGCTGTTTTATTAATAATGGTAGTTGTAGCGGTCTCTTTAATATTATACTTTAAAAATAAAAAATGGTTTTAGGAAAAATAAGAACATCTATAATCTTATAAATATAATAGTATTTTTTTATTAAAACCTGAAAGTAAAGAAATGATTATAGTAATCCTCTGTGAACAGAAAAAAAGTTTACAAAATGTTTGCAATTAGTTTGTAAAATAGTTATAATTAATAGAAAAGGGACAAGTTGGTATTGAATTTAATATTTCTGATAGTATTTTGAATCCTGCTTTGAATTCTGCTATTAAATCTAATAACGATAATATAAATAGAGAAGTAAAAATAATTATACAAGAAGGAAAAAGGCATCTAGGATATAAGTAGATGTCTTCTTAATAAATAGAAGGAGGAATTATATTTATGAAGAAATTATTTATTTTTTTAATTTTAATACTAATCTTATTTTCTTTAAATGTATTTGCAGGAGATCTTGATTTAGGGGTAGGCTCTGCTATTTTAGTCTCTACTGAAAGTGGGCAGGTCCTATATAGTAATAATGTTGAAGAAAAACATCCACCTGCCAGTTTATCTAAAATAATGACATTACTGGTGACTATGGAAAAGATAGAACAGGAACAGATAAGTCTTGAAGATTATGTACTTATTAGTAAAAATGCAGAAGCAATGGGTGGTTCACAGATTTATTTATCGGCAGGAAGTAAAGTGAAATTAAGGGATCTTTTAAAGGCAATAAGTATCTCATCGGCTAATGATGCTAGTGTTGCGGTAGCTGAATATGTAGCAGGTACTGAGGCTCTTTTTGTTGAAATGATGAATACGAAAGCGGAGAGTTTAGGTATGAAAAATACTAACTTTGCTAATTCTTCAGGCCTACCGGCAAAATATGAAGAACAATATACTACAGCAGCTGATGTTGTTCTGATGGCAAAAGAACTTATTAAATATCCTAGAATATTAGAATGGACATCTACCTGGGTTGACTATCTGGACTTACCCAGTCATAAAGCTATGCTGGTCAATACAAATGAATTGGTAAAAAGAGGATATATAAACGGATTGAAGACTGGCTATTTACAAGAAGCAGGTTATAGCCTGGCTGCCACCGCCAGTAAAGATGGTCAAAGACTAATATCAGCAGTATTGGATGCTCCTAATGAAGATAGAAGGGGGTCAGCTACATTAAGCTTATTAGGCTATGGTTTTAATAGTTTTCGTTCTAAATTAATTGTTGAAGCAGGAGAAAAGGTTCATAATATAAAGATTCGTAATGGCGAACATAACTATTTTACTGCCCAGGCTGAAAAAGATTTAAGAAGGTTGATTCTCTACGGTGAACCCCTTGAAGAAAAAATCAAAATCAATAATGATATAAAAGCCCCTATTGAAAAAGGTGAAGTTATAGGCAAAAAAATAATTAAGCAGGAAGATTTTAAAGTTGGTGAAGTTAATCTAATAGCAAGTCATAGGGTGGAAAAAGCAGGAATATTCAACCTCTTGTGGAGAAGATGGGTAAACTTTGTAGGTGAGAATATTGTAGAGAGGATTAATGACAATATCGAAGAACAAATGTCTTGACCAGGTCATAAGAACTATAACTCACTAATAGTATGTCTTAATCATATAGTATTAGTGAGGTGATTTTGATGTTTGATTTTATTGAAGGGATTATGGAAGAATTTGTTGCCGAACTAATAATATTTTTCTACTATAGAGTTGGTAAAAGATACATAAAGAAAATAACAAGATAATTTTGTAGATTAATAAGGTCTATATTCTATATAATGGTGTTATTATAAGAAAAAGATAAATGATACCCCTGCACCTACATTATTGTTGGCATAGATTTTACCGCCATGCAGTTGAATAATTTCCTTTACAATAGCAAGCCCTAAGCCATATCCCTTATTTACTTCTCTAGTTCGTGCAGTATTAACTTTGTAAAATCTATTCCAGATTTCATCCAGTTCTTCTGAAGATATACCGGGACCTTGATCACTGATTATAAATTTAACGTTATTAGTATATTGATCTTTATCACATAGAGTAGAGACCTTGATCTTTATATTACTATTAATGGGTGAGTATTTAATCGCATTGTCCAGTAGGTTTATTAAAACCTGATGTATTCTATTTTGATCAACCAGAATCCTCAAGTCCTGATTTTCAATTACTGTTTCAACCTTAATGTTTTTATTAATAAGCTTATTTTGCAGAGAATTTAATGCCCTTTCTATCATTTCTGATATAGAGAAATAATCTTTATCTATTGGTAGTTTCCCTGACTCAAGGTTACTTAAAGTAAGTAAATCTGATAAAAGGTGCTCGATATATTCAGCATCTTTATACATAATTGAGATATATTTTTGTACTTCTTGTTGAGTAAGATTCTGATCTGATATAAGTTCCAGAAATCCCTTGATAGATGTTAATGGTGCTCTAAATTCATGAGAGACATTGGCAATAAAGTCTTTTTGCATTTTTTCCAGATGGTTTTTTTTATTGATAGTTTCCTCTACCTGGTCTACAGCAAAATTAAAGGTTTTTACAAGGTGCTTAATTTCCTCACTACTATTTTGTGGAAGCTTTACTTTTTCATATTCCCCTTCCACAATTTTAAGGGCAGAACTTTTTATGTTTTCAATAGGTTTAGTAACTCGCCTGGTGAATATAATACTTATAATTACTGCAGCAAGCAGTGTAATAGTGAAAGAAATAAGGATAAACTTAAAGATGTTTTTGACAGTTGTAGAGAAACTGTCAAGTGGTGTCTGGATGATAATTCCTCCTACAATTTTATTATTATGTGACATGGCCGGTCCTAGAATTAAGTCATTTGATTCTTTTATTAATGGAAAGATCATCAGTAGATAATTATCATCAGGACCAAATATTTTTTTTGTAACCTTACTCCCTTTGAGCATACTTTCAATTTCTATTAAATCCATTGGTAAATTAAACTGCCTGATATTTGTTGATTTAAATAGTAACTGTCCCTCTGCGTTAATAATGCCTATCTCCATATCAGTTGACTGGGAAATAGTATCTATCTTATCAGAATTATTTTTTATAGCCTCAGGTGTCAAAACATCCTGTGAAATACTTCTGCTGACCAGATGGGCTATACGACGGATATTATTGGTTGCCTCCCATTCCTTTAAACCAGAATAATAATTAATAACAAGATAAGCAAAAATAACCCCCAGAACCAATAAAGAAATAAGTATAATCATTAAATGAGATATTAGTAATTTAGCAAAAAAACTATCTCTATTAAGCCTCATTATTTTCACCATCTATTTCAAACTTATACCCAATTCCCCAGACTGTTTTTAAAGGATTTTCTTTTAACCCCGCATCACTAAAATACTTTCTTAATCTTTTAATATGTTCATCTATAGTTCTTGAGTCTTTAGTTTTTGCTGGATCATAGCCCCAGATTTTACTGAGTAACTCCTTCCGGGAAAAGGTGGTTCCTTTATTTTCAGCTAGTAAAACTATCAGTTCAAATTCCTTAGGAGGAATTGATAACTTTTTCTTATTTAAAAATACATTATGACCGCTAAGATCTAAAATTAGATTAATTTCAGGAAAATTCATATGCTTTTTATTATTTAATCCTTCTGTTTTACTAAATCTTCTCATAACTGCTTTAATCCTGGCTAATAACTCCCGGGGACTAAAGGGTTTCGTGATATAATCATCTGCTCCCAATTCCAGACCGAGAACCTTATCGGCTTCTTCAACTCTGGCTGTTAGAATTATTATCGGGGTATTAACCTTAGAATTATCTATCTCACGGCATATCTCCCAGCCATCTTTTTCTGGTAACATTATATCAAGTAGTATAATATCGTATTCTCCGGATAAGGCTGCTTCCAAGCCTGATAAGCCATCTTCTTTTAGTATCAAGTTGATCGTATATGGTTTTAACATTGCTTTAATTAATTCGTAAATGTGTTTATCATCTTCAATTAATAAGATGTTTTTCTTATGAAGATTCATTTTAATCTCCCTTCGTATTTACAATGATTTAATTTTATTCTTACTTTCTATTTTCTAGATACATAAAAGAATTCCTTTATTACTTACTATATGTAAATAAATATAAAATAAGTTTGCAAAATGTTTACATTTATAATATAATATATATTAAGTTAGGTCAGTTACTTATATTCTAGTTTAAAAATAATAAAGAGCTAACTTACATAATAAATTGTAAAAGGGGGGATGAGTTTAAAAGTATAAGTTAGATTTAAAATAGTCATATAATTAATACTGATTTTAATAAAATCCCAAGAGGAGTGATATTATGTCAGATTATCATGATAAGAAAGAAAATAATTGGAAGGAAACAATGAAATACTATAGTAAAATTGCTCTGGTAGTATTGGTAGCAATTTGGTTATTTAATATAGCAAATGGAGCCCAAAATATGGCTCAAGAAAATAAAAATGCTGTTCAGGTGCCGAATTTTGATTTCTATCATGTGGCTGGCGGAATTTGTCAAGTAAGTTGTCGCATTTAATATAAAAAACAATATATTGAATC
>JADQBV010000255.1 GCA_016278415.1 Halanaerobiales bacterium | reverse complement strand
GTCTTAACTCTACCATCCATCATCTCAGGAAAATTAGTAACATCACTAATACCAACAACTTCAATCCCAGCTTCTTTCAGTTTCCTGGCTGTACCACCAGTTGAGATTATTTCTATTCCCAACTTGTTTAATTCACTGGCAAATTCTACAACACCCTCTTTATTTGAAACACTAATCAACGCCCTTTTAATTTTTGCCATCTATTTTTCTCCCCTTTCATTTTTATGTAAAACAATATCTAATATTAATAAACATACATTTAATTCAGCCACTAAACTTTTTCCTTCATTGAAAGTTTTCATTAAAATGGAGGTAATTTATATTGTTATATATAGACTTAAGAATACATAATATCATTACTATATTTAATCACTAATAATCTTAACAGCCCTATCTTCTATCTTTAATTTACCTTCACTAAATAATTTAATAGCTTGAGGATATATCCTGTGTTCATTCTCTAATATTCTACTAGATAAACTATCTTCATCATCGTCATCCAATACAGGTACTGTAGCTTGAAGTATAATTGGGCCAGTATCCATTCCCTCATCAGCAAAATGGACAGTACAACCGCTTACTTTGACACCATATTCTAAGGCCTGACGTTGTGGATGCAAACCTGGGAAAGAAGGTAACAATGAAGGATGTATATTCATTACCCTTTTTCTAAAATGTTTTATAAAGTATGGACCCAAAATACGCATAAAACCTGCCATAACTATCAACTCTACACCTTTTTTCTTAAAAACATCAACTAACTCCTGTTCATATTTTTCTTTACTTTCGTATTGTTTAGGATTAATATACAATGAATCTATATTATGATTATCAGCTCTGTCTAAAGCAAAAGCATTCTCACGATCACTTATTACCATACTTATATTTGCTTCTAATTCTCCAGATTCTATACTATCAATAATTGACTGCAAATTACTCCCACGACCAGAAGCCAATATCCCAATATTAAGCATAAGCACAACTCCCCATTGACTAAGTAAATAACTGTGTTAATTAATATCCCAAAAACTGACAATATTTCATCTTTATGTTTATTGTCGTTCTACAAGTTTATTGTCATTCTATAAGTTTATTTTCATCTTTTAGGTTTTCTCAAGTAGTGTTAGAAAACTACAACAAAAAACTTTATTCCAATATCACTCCAGAATTCCCATCGATAATTTCTCCAATTAGATATGCATCTTCTCCTAGCTCATTAGCTAAGTCTAAAACATTTTTATAATCATTTTCAGGAACTACCAGTATCATACCAATACCCATATTAAATGTCCTGTACATTTCCTTATTGTCTATATCTCCAATACTCTGTAAGGCTTTGAAAACATTGTGAACTGGCCAACTACCAAGATTAATCTTTGCTGCAAGTCCTTCATTTAATATACGTGGAATATTCTCTAGGAATCCTCCACCAGTTATATGTGCAATACCTTTTACCGTATATTCTTCTATGAGTTTTAATACTGCTTTAACATATATTTTTGTCGGTTGTAAAAGAACATCACCCAATATATCATCTAACAATTCTACCTTATCATTTAAATCATATTCTGCAATTTCTAGAAAGGCTTTTCTGACTAGAGAATAACCATTGCTATGTATCCCGCTTGAAGCCAGGCCTATTATCTTATCACCAACTTTAATATTTTCACCTGTAATAATTTTATCTTTATCTACAATTCCTACTGAAAAACCGGCTAAATCATATTCACCATCCTGATAAAAATCAGGTAATTCAGCAGTTTCTCCACCAATCAAAGAACATCCAGACTGTTTACAGCCAGCTGCAATACCTTTAACAATATCAACCGCTTTCTCAGGCTCAAGTTTTCCAGTAGCAATATAATCTAAGAAAAATAGAGGTTTAGCACCCTGAGCAAGGATATCATTAACACACATTGCCACCAGATCGATTCCTACTGTATCGTGTTTGTCCATCATAAAAGCTATTTTTAATTTTGTACCTACTCCATCTGTACCAGAAACAAATACAGGCTCCTTATACCCGCCTAAATCAGGTGCAAATAAACCTCCAAAACCACCTAAGCCAGTTAGTACTTCTGGGCCAAAAGTAGATTCAACATCTTTTTTAATTTTACTTATAGTCTGATTACCAGCCTCAATATTAACACCTGCATCTTTATAACTTAAACCCATTTTATTCCTCCTCAATAGATTCTATACCTATAGGATATTCACCGGTGAAACAGGCTGTACAGAATCCATAACCCTCTGCCTTTATAGATTTTAAAAGTCCTTTATGACTAAGATATGTCAAAGAATCAGCGCCTATATATTCTGCTATCTTTTCAGGGGTCATTTCACGTGCAATCAATTCCTGCCTTTTAGATGTATCCAGGCCATAATAACAAGGGTCAATTACAGGTGGTGAGGATATAGCTATATGAACCTCGGTTGCACCAGCAGCTCTTACTCTACTAATAATCTGTTTACTAGTGGTTCCCCTTACTATAGAATCATCTACCAGAACAACTTTCTTACCCTCAATGATCTCTCTAATTGGGCTTAATTTTATTCTAACCTTTAGGTCACGAATCTCCTGTGTTGGTTGAATAAAGGTTCTTCCAACATATCTATTCCGTAGAATAGCTTTAGAAAACTCTATGCCAGATTTTTCCGCATATCCCAGAGCAGCTGCTGTTCCTGAATCAGGTATTGGTATTACAAGGTCAGCATCTATATTCATCTCTGATGCTAATTGCCTACCCATCTCTTTCCTGGCAAGATGAACATTTTGTCCCCCTATATGACTATCAGGACGAGCAAAATATATAAATTCAAAGACACAAAATTTACTAGGTCTTTCACTGGAATACTTAATACTTTTAATACCATCTTTATTTAATACAACTATTTCTCCAGGCTCAATCTCTCTAATAAATTCAGCACCTATCATATCAAAGGCACAGGTCTCAGAAGCAACCACATAACCTTTATCCAATTTCCCCAGAGCCAAAGGTCTAAAACCATAAGGATCACGACAGGCGATCAAACTATCTTTAGTCATTCCTACTAGACTAAAAGCACCCTTTAATTGATGTAAACTCTGTATTAAGGCATCGATCATATTATCCTCAAAAGAGCGTGCAATCAAGTGTGCAATGACCTCCGTATCCAGTGTGGAATGGAAAATAGAACCATGTGATTCTAAATTCAGTCGTAGTTCTTTACTATTAATTAGATTACCATTATGAGCTAAAGCTAAATCACCTTTTATGCAATTTATTAAAATAGGTTGGGCATTTACCAATAATGAAGACCCAGTAGTAGAATATCTAACATGACCAATAGCCATCTCACCTTCAATCTTGGCAAGTTTATCCTTAGAAAATACATTTTCTACTAAGCCCATACCTTTATGATTAGTAAATTTGCCATTTTTATTTACACAGATTCCGGCACTTTCCTGACCTCTATGTTGAAGGGCTAATAAACCTAGATAGGATAGCGAAGAGATATCATGTGTGTTTTCCGGATCATATACACCAAATACCCCACATTCTTCTTCCATCTTGTCTCCAGCAAAAAAATTATAATCTTCGACCATTTATCTGATCAGCTCCTCATTTAAGATTCCTTCAAATAATTATATTGGAGTATAAATACTTAATTACTTAATCTATTCAAGATTTCCTGGTATGCATCTTCAACATTACCTAAATCACGACGGAAACGATCCTTATCTAATTTTTCCTTACTCTCACTATCCCAAAACCGGCAGGTGTCTGGAGAAATCTCATCTGCCAGATAAATTTTACCCTCTGTGTCTTTACCAAATTCTAACTTAAAATCAACAAGCTCTATGCCTTTAACTTTTAAATAATCTAATAAGATCTCATTAATTTCAAAAGCCAACTTTTTAATTATTTTTAACTCTTCTGCATTAGATAGTCCCACTGCATAAATATGATATTCGTTAATAATAGGGTCACCAAGGTCATCATCTTTATAATAAAATTCCAGGACAGGACGACTTAAAACTGTACCTTCTTCTAAACCAAGCCTTTTCGCCAGACTACCTGCAGCTATATTCCTCATAACAACTTCAATAGGAACAATGTCTAATTTCTTTGCTAGGACCTCATCTTCAGAAATAATTTTAACTAGGTGAGTCGGTATTCCTTTTTCTTCTAGTATATCAAAGAAGATATTTGATATAGCAGTATCCATAACACCTTTTTGCTTTATTTGTCCTTTTTTTTCGCCATTAAAAGCAGTAGCGTCATCTTTAAATTTAACTATAACCATGTTTTCATCATCAGTCTTATATACTTTTTTAGCTTTACCTTCATATAATAATTCTTTCTTCTCCAAGAGTCAAACCTCCCTTTAACATATTATTAAATTTTATAAAACAAAAAATTAATTTAAAAATACTCTCACATCATGACAAGTCTTCTTTATAATAAAAATCTTTAGATTGATATTATTAGCACTCAATATAAGATTCTGAGTATTAATATCTATGAAATTACTTAACTTCTAATACATCTTTCCAGTATTCTACTACCCGTTCAGTTTTAGATGATGCAATACCTACATACTTCTCTGGGTTTACTAACAACTCTTTCTGCTTTTCATTTAGTCTTTCCCAG
>JADQBV010000367.1 GCA_016278415.1 Halanaerobiales bacterium | reverse complement strand
GGGTAAGGGTTCCTGTTTTGTCAGAACATATTACTGTTGTAGTTCCGAGTGTTTCAACTGCCAACAGTTTCCTTATAATAACATGGCGTTTCACCATCCTCTGCATACCTAATGCTAGAACTATAGTAACTACAGCTGGTAGACCCTCTGGAATAGCAGCAACAGCTAGACTAACCGCTGTCATAAATACTTCCAGCAAATCCTGCCCTCTTATTACGCCCATAATGAATACTATAGCACAGATTATCAGGGTGGCTATTCCTAAGCCTCGCCCTAATCCTTCTAATTTTTCCTGTAGAGGTGTTTTTTTATCTTCATAAGAATCTATCATACCAGCTATTTTACCAAGCTCAGTATCCATCCCAGTATTAACAACAAGCCCTTTGGCTCGACCATAATTAATTATAGAACCCATGAAAGCACTATTGTCTCTATCACCTAGAGGTGTATCAGGGTCAAGTATATCACCTGCTTTTTTATCTGCTGGTACTGATTCGCCTGTTAATGATGATTCATCGATCTTTAAATTGGCGCTTTCAATCAATCGAATATCTGCAGGTACAAAATCTCCGGTGCTTAAGAGTACTATATCCCCTTTTACTAAATCCTTTGAAGGCAGTTTTTTTGTTTCCCCATCACGTATGACATTTACCTCTGGTGCAGACATCTCTTGTAATGCTTCCATAGCTTTCTCAGCTTTAGATTCCTGGACTATACCCATTACTGCATTTATAATGACAATACCTATAATTACAACTGCATCAACAGTTTCCCCCAGTATACCAGAAACTACAGCTGCACCAATTAATATTAATATAAGAAAATCACTAAGCTGGGCTATAATTCTATCCCATAAGGTCAAACCTTCTTTTTTAGCAAGCTCATTGGAACCGTCTGCTTCCAGTCTTTCTGCCGCTTGATGCTCGTCTAGACCAGTCTTGAAATTAGTTGATAATTCATTCTCCAATACTACAGCTTTTATGTTATGCCAGGCTTTGCCTACATGCTGTTCTTCTCCCATTTTGTCTCCTCTCTTCAAGCTATTATAACCCAAGTTTAAAAATTTATCTTGCAGCGAAAGATAACTTTTTGCAATTATACCATATTATTATCTTTTAGAATAAATGAAGTAATTATACTTTCTATGTAAAAGTTTATGTAGTATTACTGCTATATAGTATATATCTTACTTAAATTATTCAAAATTAGCACTTTCTTTAATTATACTTGAATTTTCCTGGTTAGCCATTTGCTGAATAAGCGTTTCACTGCCCTCTTCTATCTTAAACGCAATGTTGAGGCTACTCCAGAGCACCACCAATTTTGACATTAATGTTGCAGTATTAGCGAATCGACTTGCGTCAAAAAGCTCCAGCCCCGCATGGAATGCTATGAATGGTTAACAAAATCCCGTTTCACTGCCCCTTCATTGTGTACGCAAGGTCGGGCCAGCACTAGGCCATCTAGGCCGTTGGAACTAAAGTGAGTTTGAAATGGTTTTTATTTTATCAAATTCACCTTGTTTTGATTATGGCGGAAGCCAATTTGATTTTTTGTTATTCATAGCATGGAAGAGGAGCTGGGAATTAGCTTTTTCCAGTACATGAAGTTATGGTTAACCAGGCTTTATGCGTAAAATTTATCTGAGAAGTTTCAGTAAGTAAGTGTAAATATTATAGATACTATTTTAACATATCCTTATAGATTCCTGGTGTTGAATCTTCTATTATACTTGCTCCACAGATTTTCTGATAAAATTCTGTCGGGCCTGCACCACCTATAATAGCATATGCATATCCCATCTCTTGAAGTGCTTTAAGACTAGTTAATAATAAGGCTTTGCCAATACCCTGCCCCCGAGCAGATTCACTAACACCTGTAGGTCCGAAAAAGTCCTTACAGGTGGTATCGTAACAAGCAAACCCTAAAACCCCCTTATTATAAACTGCAATATAGCAAGATACTGGTTTATTTGAAATAGCCACATCACATTCACTAGCCCAGCTTTGATTAAAATTATCCTTAACCCAGTTTACAACTATGTGTTTTTCTGGGGGTAAGACCTTCCTAATCAATATACCCTGATTTTCTAGTTCATCTATCAATTTATTATGATTCGGTAATTCATATAACTTTACTAACATATCTGGCATATTTTTACACACTCCATTTCTGCTAACATTTTGGTATTTAACATACTAACCACCTTTATTAAAACTTGATTTTGATCAGGCCTAAGAGATTTCATAGCTAGACTCAAAGGAAAATTCCATTCTTAATAGCCTAGTTTAATTCCCTTAAATATCTACATATCTGTAATATAGTATCACCGATACGGTAGAGCTCACTCTCTTTATTCCGGGCTCTCCATACCTTTTCATACTCATTAAGCCAATATTCTAGTTTTACTGCAAGTTCTACTGGCAAAATAGGCAGCTCATCTATCTCCTGACCTATATCATACCGCTTAATTATCAATGCCAGGGCATTTAATAGGGCTATTCCCTTAGCAGATATATAGAATTCCTGAAAATCTAATCGATAACTATCCTTTATCTTCATTGATAGCTCTACAATCTCATCAGCTAATAAAAGTACTTTATCATAACCCTCTCTTAAATCCTTTTCAGAAATCTGGCTGAAAACTCCCATATTATATTTCATAGTAGTCTGCTTATACTTACTTTCTTTCCAACGTACAATCATACCCCAATCTACTTTCTGTTGTTGGGCTACTTTCCTTAAAATGCCTACTATCCTCCTCTCCTGTTCTTGAAATTCCAAAAGTGATATCATCTCATCTATTTCTAGATATTTTCCCAAGCCATCTGTATTTAGCCCATCAACTATTAGTTTCTTTGGATTCCAGGATAAGGCTGCTGCATAAGCCATACCCGGCATGGAATTTGCCAGGAGATTTACATGGCCAAAGTCTCCCCAATCAGTATTTAATATCCCAATAGCACCATATTTTTCCCCATACTGTACCATTTTGTCAATATTGGAGAAGGCATTATCCATATCATTCATTAGCATATTCCAACCAGAAACACCTGGGCATAGATACTGCTTAATACCAGATTCATGTACAGTTTTTACCCTGTTCTCATCTGGTTTACCACTATACTCCCAATTAAGACAGATAACACCTTCAGGAATCTCATTTAATAGCTCAGGGTGCTGAATAATTATATCTCCCCAAAACATAACTTCCTTATCATAGGCTTTTACATAATTAATTATCTTCTTTAAAAAGTCTAGATATAATCTGCCCTTACCCTTCTTATCAGCTAATTCCTTATTCTTACCTTCACCTAAATCAAATGTTTCATCACAACAAATATTAAACTTATCAGATGAAAATAGTGGTATGTATTGATCGAGCATCTCCTGAACAAATTGGAAACTATCTGGATTTGAAACATCAAGTGTATGATGGCGCTGCCGATCTATCCATGAATATGGCTTATCTGGACCGGCATCTAGTTCTGATAAGTGACTATAGCTAGTAGTAGACAAAGCCTCATAAAGATGGCCGAAGGTAGATAATGAAGGGACAAGCTCTACATGACGTTTTTGACAATATTGGTCAAGTTCTATTATTTCTGCAGCTGTTAATGGGTCTGAACCTATCCATATTTCACTCATTTTTTCAAAGGCAAAGGTATGTTCAACATATAACTGCAATTGATTTATCTTATAAAAGGAAATTCTATCTACTAATTCTTTTAGTGTCTCTAAAGTTGGTACTTTACCCCTGGTTACATCATGGTAAAAACCCCTATAAGCTAAATGCGGTTTGTCATCTATGGAAAGTAGCGGAATACGTACACCATGGCTTCTAATTAATTGTCTAAGAGTCTGTATGCCATAAAATAACCCATTATCAGTTGTCGATCTTACCTCAATTCTATTAGAAGTTATTATCATTTTGTATGATTCATTATCATATTCTCTTTCTTCATCATTTACCTTTTTTAAATATATTACTTTATCATTATCTAGCCGAGCGCTCTCTAGATTGTTAACTTTAACTATTGATAATGAAAAATTTCTATATCCATTTATCTCTTTCTGTAATAATTGAGCAGCTTCAAAATCCCTAAAATTGCAATACTTTCCTAATACAATTTTAGTATTGATATCAATACTAAAATATCCTTCTTCATTAATGTTTATCTTATAAGGTTCTGGTAATAAATTTACTTTCTCCATTGTATCACCCTTTCGCTATATAATATAAATATATTATATCATAACTATCGCCTTAGTAAAATAATACTGAATCCCATTAACACTTTTAACGATGAGTATTCTTTATAACTATAAAAAAGACCACAATTATTACCTAAAGAAGTATTAGTAATAATTGTGGTCTTGAGTATTTTAAATCTCCAGTCTCCTTTATTTAGCAAAAACATGATTACCATATTGGGTTGTTATAGGTCTTGACCAAATCCATGGGCTAACTGGCTTATATGGGTTCCAGAAAAAAACTGAACCATAACTTGTATCCCAACCATTGATAGCATCTTTTACTGCATCATATGACTGTTTGCTGGGATTAACGCGCCAAATAAGTCCATTAGAAACTGACTCAAAAGCATGTTTTTGATAAATAACTCCATTAACTGAGT
>JADQBV010000126.1 GCA_016278415.1 Halanaerobiales bacterium | reverse complement strand
TAATAGACATTAATCATTACCGAACATATATTCTCAAAATGGTGATTTTGCGAAGTTTTATATTGCAAGCAAATAATAGCTGTATCAAATCCCCAGTAACTATTCCTGCAAAAAATTGGAACTAAAAAAGGCATAAGCCATGTTTCCTGCTTACACCCTCATAATTTAATATATTTACATTTTTAATTTACTCCCTTGCAGCAGCCACCTCATCATCAACTCTCTCATCTACAATACTAACACCCTCAGCCTCAGCATCAAGCCCCAATACCATCTCAGCCCCTGCCTCCAGCAAGGCCTTCCTAGTCCTCTCCGGTTCAAGGGTCAAGGCAATTATCGTTCCGCCACCACCGGCACCAGCCAATTTTGCAGCAAGTGCTCCTCCACTTAAGGCTGCTTCAATTAACTTATTATTCTGCTCCCCGGAATAACTCAAGCTATCCTGTATCTGATGGTTTTCATTCATCAATCTACCCAGCTCTTCCCAGTTGCCATCAAGTAAGGCCCGTTTTCCTTTCAGGGCTATCTCAGTTATATCTTGATAGCCTTCTACAACCTCTTTCTCACCCTCCAACCATCGTTCCCGCAAAGGTTTATGGAAATCTCCAGAGTTATGTTTTATACCGGTATGTCCTAATATGAATGGTAGTTCCTTAACATTCAATCTCTCTACAGAGGCATAGACCTCTTCAGCAAGGTTCTTGTAATAGGCCTTACCCCTAAAATCAAGGAAATTAAGTCCACCAAAGCTAGTCATATAGGCATCCTGATAACCACAATGGGTCTTCATATACCTTAACTCTATTATCCTATTAACCTCAGCAAAATAATGAGGGGAATATTCCTTACCCAGTGCCTTTATCACCACACCCATAATAGCAGATAATAAAGCTGTTGAGCCGGCTAAACCTGCCTGTCTTGGTATATCTGAGCTCATTTCTATCCTGGCCTTCAAATCCTCAGCCTTAAAATATTTCAGAACAGCCCTGGCCAGGTCAAAGGAGTCACCCTGTAATTGTAGATTATTTTCCCAGTTAACTACCAGCTCTTTACCTTCAATAGTCAGTTCTAATTTATCACTGGGTATTAGCTTTGCACTTGCATAATATGGAATTGAACAGGCTATCATAGCACCACCATATCCATCAGTGGGATTACCTATTATACCTGCTCTTCCAGGAGACTTTGCTATTATCATTCTAACCCTCCTTCTTCCATACCATCACAGATAGATTGAATATACTGTCTAACTCGATAGCCATATTCCTTATCCTTTAAAGCGAATTTAATAAAAGATTTATAATATGATTCAAAGGTACCCAGGTCATGCCTTACTTCATTATCAGCCAATGGTACTGCATAGGCCTTATAGCCGTGTTTTATCATCATTTGCATAGCATCTGTTAGTTGTATCTCTCCACCTGCACCTGGTAAGGTCTTGTCCAGAAAGTTGAATATCTCAGGAGAGAAAATATATCTAGCAGCTATAGCATAATTACTAGGGGCTTCATGTATTGCAGGTTTTTCTACTAAGCCCTTTACTATATATAAACCATCATCATCTCTTTCAATATCAAGGATACCATATTTAGAGACATCCTCACGTTTTACCTCCCGTACAGCAACAACAAAAGCAGGTTCTTTCTCTTCATAAATTTTTATCATTCTACGAAGTAAGGGATTATTTCTACTATCTGACTCTATAACAGCATCACCCAGGGCAACTACTACTGGTTCATCACCAGAAAACCCTTCACCATAGCTTACAGCATCACCAAGACCTGCCGGTTTTTTCTGTCTGGTATAGTATAGATTAATATTCATCTCTTCAAATCTTAAGGAATCTAGACGGTCATTTTGACCAGCAGCCTGTAGTTTATTCCTCAATAATTGATCAACATCAAAATGATCCTCTATACTCCTCTTATTACTACCTGTTATAAATAGAAATTCCTTAATACCCTCTTCAGCCAACTCTTCAACTATATGCTGGACACAGGGTTTACGCCCTAGTGGCATCATTTCCTTTGGTTGTGACTTAGTAACAGGTAAGAGTCTTGTCCCCATTCCTGCTACAGGTATAACTGCTTTTGTAACTTTCATATCTGAATAATACCCCCTATATAATACATCTATCTATTCGTGAATTCATACTACTCTTAAAGATTGTTCTCTTATAATTATACAATTATATTAACGGTAAAGCAAACCTCTCTCACTTTAGAATTACTCTTATTTCTGAGTCGTCTTTTTAAAATTATTATCTTCTATTTACGGAAATCTATTTCAATAAATATAAATATATAAAGGAATTTATAATATCTTGTCGTATATTAAATAATATAGCTACTAACTGGAGGTTATATCAAATGATCTATGATACAATTAAAAATCATCACTATTACCATAGCCTAAATGATAAGTTTAAGACAGCATTTGAATATCTACTTAATATAGACACTGATCATCTTGAGGTGGGATCATATAATATTCAGGGTTCTGATGTTATTGCTAATATTGGTATGTATAAGACAAAAAGTAAAACAGAGGCTAAATGGGAAAGCCATCAGAAATACATCGACATTCAATATATCGTAAAGGGCTCGGAGTTAATAGGCTTTTCGCATATTAATAGAATAGAGGGCTCCGAAAAGTACAGTACTATAAATGATATTCAGTTTCATTCCGGAGAAGGTGACTTCTTAAGGCTTACTAAAGGTGACTTTATCATCTTTACACCAGGTGAATTACATATGCCTGCAATACAAATCAATGAACCTGAGGATGTTATAAAGGTAGTAATGAAGGTGAAAATATAAATACCTGCTTTCCTCTACTCTTCACCCTCAGATACGGCTACATCCTATCGGACTTGATCCATTCCTTTTTTAATTGTCTAAGTTAATCATATACCTATATATTTCTTTTATTTTTCTATTATTTTATTAACAAAATCCAAGTCTTTTACCTCAAGACCTAAAAAAATGAAAACAATCTGCAGGTACATAATCCCCAATTCGGCTTAGTTCTTGATTAAATTCATCTTTTTGGAATAAGACATGTTGGTAACTGCCAGGCACTAAATCTACCCCATAATTTTTAAAAACCTCATTTGTTCAAAGTTTTCAATATATTTTCTTGTGTTTTCAGCAGTACTTTTTCTTAAATACCTAACTTCAAAAATAAAAAAATCAACATTGCTAAAGCGACTTTAACTTTTTACTTTCTGTAATTCCCTTGAAATTTCCTCAGAGTCTATTATCTTTCTTATCATATTAACACTAACATAAACCATAGGAGTATCAAAAAATGCAATTATTATTTTAATAATATATTGACTCATTATCATTGATAAAATTGGAGTATCTGTTCCATAAAAACCAATTATTATAAATAAAACAGTATCTAATAATTGCGAAAAAACAGTCGATAAATTATTCCTTAACCATAAATGTTTACCATTAGTTACTTTTTTCCAAAAATCAAATGACCAAACATCATGATATTGACTAAATAAATAAGCAGTCATACTGGCTATTACAATTCTAAAATTACTACCTAATATAAGCCGGTATTCTTGTTGATATTCCCAGAATGGAGCGTATGGAAATGAAATTGCTAATCTTATCATAATTGCTGCTACTAAATTTGCACAAAATCCAAGTAATATAATAAATTTTACCCTCTCTTTCCCCCATATCTCAGTCAAAGTATCCGAAATTACAAAAGTAAGAGCATAAAATAAAACTGCTGCTGGTCCTACCAAATTTCCAATTATTATTATTTTCCCTGCTATTACATTACTAATTACTAATAATGTCACAAAAATAATACTCATAGTAATAAAAGTTTTGGTTTTCCTATTTAACTGCTGTTCCATATTTTCCTCCCAATAAATTAAAGATATTACTCTTTAGTCTTTATATATTTCTGTTAATTTTGGCCTCTGTTTATTATATCTTCTATAGAAGTCTTTCCATATTTCAGACATAGAATCTTTAGGATTTAATACGTCTAATTCTGCTCTAGGAATATAATCACCTTTATTCACATCATATTCATAAAACGAACCACAATATTTACAGAATATACTGGAATGGTTATTTAACTCATTTTTAATATTTTTTAACTGTCTTATTCCTTTATCCATCCCAATAACCCTATCAATACCGCCTGCAACACTACATCCGTAATATCCATATTTATTTAACCCAATACCACAATATGAGGTAACCCAACAAGCTTTTGAATAGTCCCTGTCATTATCGTCTCTTTTTTTAAGGTTTATTTTATTAAAAGGAATAAAATATTTTACTTCTTTATTGCTTTTAAATGACTTTTTGTTAATTAATACATTCGGAATTTTTCCTATTTTTTTAAGTTCTTGCCTGCTATATTGAGAATATCCATTACTTACTATTTTTAGGATAGTGTCGTTATTATATTTTAAAATATATTCATTATAAATATAATGAACAATCTTTATAAAATCAGGATGTAAAGTTGGTTCTCCACCTAATATACTAATTCTTTCCCATTTATATTTTTCTTTAATAGAATCCTTTACAAATTTCCTTATCTGTTCAAATTGCATTATTTCATCTGATGGTGCTTGGGTACAGGAACGATTACAAGAAAAACATTTTAAATTACATTTAAAAGTAATATCAATTTCAATAAATTTATAATTAGGTGTATATTTTTTTCTTCTCATTATAATATCTGATTTTGTTTTCCTAGGTCTAGCTAGTATTTTTTCTATAATATCATCTTTTGATTTTCTTATTTTTTTAGTTATTTTTGTTGTTTTATTAAAATAATAATTAAATTGATGAATTATAACAGGATTAGAGGCCATTTCGCAAATAGGAACCATCATTGCATAATCACCACAATTTTTAATCCATTCTCTATGACCATTCCCTAAATTAAACTTAAAATCATAAGTACTTAATGAATCATATAAATATTTTTTAAAACTTCTTAAATGTTGCCACACATTACCTCCGTACTTTCTTGGTTCCAAAAAATAAGGTTTGTATTTATAATGGGCCTGTAATTTATCAGTTCTATACATTTTGCCTATAACCACATCTGCATTATTATAATCATATTTATCTACAATAATTTGCAAAGCATTTTTACCTATTAAAGCATCATCACCATCCAGAGTAATAATTATAGATTGTGGATTATCTATAAAATAATGAATTGCTTTATAAGTATTTTTAGCTGAATACTGTCTAAATCTATTTTTAATATAAGTAACTTTATTACTGTGATTTTTTACAATATAATCAACAAAATAATCCACTCCATTTGTCGATACATCATCAATTATTATCATACCCCAGTCTGTAAATGTTTGCGAAAGTACGGAAGTCCACATTCTCAAAAATCTTCCATAATTAATATTTTTCATAAGTACAATTAATACAACCTTTTCATTTCTTTTTTCTATTGTCCAATCATAATATGAACCTTTTAAATCAAACTCTTCCATTTGATTTTTCGGCAATATTGCATTTTCTACTCTATCTAAGATTGTAAACCAAACATCTTTTTCAGTTTTTCTATAATTTTGTGGATGAATATAAAAACTTGCAGGATCTCCTCCCCTTAAAGAAACATAATTTGTCTGTTCTTGTTTTTTGTGTAGTGATCTAAACCATGTCAATTCTAATTTTCCATCAATTAATTTATTCGGTAGAGGACGCTGATCTAAGAATCTTTTTTTATGAAACAAACCCATTCTTACTTCCGGTACATATCCCCCCTTAAAAAAACCAGTATATTCATTATAAGCCGAATCTTTTTGATGAGGAATATTAAAACCTACAGAAATAACATTTTTTTTACTTTCCATTTCTTTTATCATATCAGTTAAGAATGAATGATTGTAATCATATCTTCCAATCATCACATCAGAATCCATTTGTAAAATATAATCTCCTTTTAACTGTTCAAATCCATATAAATGACTAGTAACAGGAGCATTGATTATTGTATGAGTTTCCTCTGTTTCAAGATTAAACCATCTCTTATTAACTTCTTTTATTCTATCTTGAGGTAGTAAAATATATCTGTCTATTATTCTTTCTTTTTTTAGTTTCTTTATTTCTTCTATTAGAAGAGTTAGTTTTCCGTTACTGTTATATTCTCTTAGAAAATTTTGTTCTTTAGTATCCACTATAATTACTATCTCATAGAAACTATCAGGAAAAGAGAGTTGCTTAACAATATGTAAGACTTGCTCATATATAGTATCAGCCTCTTGAACACAGGTTTTTATAGCTAAACTAACTTTATAATCTAAAATATTTGTTTTATCAAGTTTAATCAATAATTGTTTGGGTTTAAAATAATTATTTTTATCTAATATAATATCATCAACTTTTACATCTTTTATATACATACCTTTTTTAATATAATCAAAAAACAATTTCTTTATATTTATATCTTTATTGAAATCCAAACTAATATAAGTATCAGTTATCTTATTTGTTTGATTATAATCAGTAATAATATCTTTTCCCTCATTAAATATAACCTTAGCAAAAATATCATTTATAAAATCTTGTACTCCCTTTAATTCTGGGAGATGAAATTGATTAATAGAACTTCTTTTCAATTTTTTAAGAAACTCATCACTTTGATTAAAATATTTTAACATAATAAAAGATCTTACTGCCATATTTAAAAACAAATTATCGTTATATAAGTCTATTTCATAATCAATATACTTTAACTGACCAGACAAAGTTCTTCTAAAATTATCCTTTTTAATATCCTTTACTATAATTTTTTTTGACCAACAATCAGCTAAAAAATCTATTAGTTCTGCTTCATTTATGTAATTTAATTTACTGGTTTCTTCATATCTATATATCAATATATTTGGATTACCCTCACAAGTTTCATGAATTTCAAAAAAGAAACGCGAGTTATTTATAATGCCTTTCTTTTTTTGTAATAAGTATATATTTAAATCAATATTTTCTAGACATTTATTTTTTTCAGGAATAAATACTTTATAAACCCTTTCACCATCATGGTAAACTACTGAAGACATTCCTTTTCCTAAAAAATAAAAATCCTTATTATAATTAGCCTCTAATATATTAAATCCTAGATCTATCCTGTTCATAAGACCTCCTTATTAAATCAACAATACTAATAACTGTCTCTTTCTTTAATCCAGGTTTTAGCTTGCTCATATAGCATCCTTCGTGATTTAAAATAATTAAGCTTCTTTTTATTTGCTATAGTAGCTTTTCCTGTAAGTGAATAATTTGTATGTAAAACATCAGGAAACATACAAGTCTTTTCTTTAAAAAATATTAATAAATACGTAAGAAGCCAATGATCTTCTGCACTTTCAACAGCAGGATAATAAACATTAAATCCACGTTTTAACCATAAATTACAAGATGGTAACTCACAAGTAAAATCTCCTTCACTCATTCCTTCTAATCTTTTTAAAAGAATATTATTATTTAATAAAGACTTATCAGCCTTATTTCCAAGCTTATTAACTGATATTCCATTTTCAATTTGAAGATTACTTGCTAAAACCCATAATACTTCACGATTTTCTTTAGAAATACCCTCTATAATTTCACTGACTACACTCTCTGAAACAAGTGTATCGTCAGAATCAAGCCGACACAACCAGATATAGTGTGTAAAATACTCATCGGCTATTTCTTTTCCTAGATTTCTAATTTTCCAGGAAGAACCTGCTTTACATGAAGCAATAACAATCTTTCCTGTAGAAATTTCTTCTTGTATTTCCTCTTGCCAGGAGTCATTGGATTGATCATCAAGAATTAATATTCCTAACTTAAATCCACATTTTTGCGAAAGAACTGATTTAATAGCCGCTTTGATTGTTCTTTTACTATTTCGTATTGGTACAACAAAAATAATATCTGCTAAAAAAACTTCAGGATTTTTCCATTCAATATTATAGCATACTGCTTCTTCTTTTTTTATCACTTTTTCTTTTCTGTTTTCCAACTTGCATATAACTCCTTCCAACTTTTCGATATTATTGCTTTGTTTAATTTTTTACGAAAATTATAGGGTACAAAAACACTGGAGCGAAATCTCCCACATAATCTACAAGACCTTTCTAGAATATCTCTCAAATCATCATCTTCAGCCGGAATATTTTTTCTACCTATTTTCCAGGAAACAATTCTATCTATCCCGCCTGCAATACTACAGGGATAATAGCCTAGTGGAGTTAAACCTATACCACAATACACAAGATTAGAACAACCGTTTTTATAATTACTAAACTTATAAAAGAAAGAGTCTTGAGGTGCATTATTAAATGCTTCAAAATGAGGTTGTATATTAGTCGTTTTTTTACTATTTTCAATGTGAAATAGGGGAGGAATATGCGTTATCATTCTTTTCGTATTTCTACCATAACCATTAGTTACAATTTCTAACCTGCTTTTAGGGTATTCTATTTTATATTTAACTAACATATATATAATCTCAGTAAAATTAGGATGTAAAGTTGGTTCTCCACCTAAAATTCTGATTGTTTTCCACTCAATTTTTCTCTCTATTGATTCATCTACAAATTCTTTTACTTTTTCTAAAGAGATATGGAGCTTCTCTGGAGCCTGTCCACAAGATCTATTACAATTTATACATTTAAGACTACAATTATAAGTAATATCAATTTCAATTTTACTATGTGATCTATTATAAGCATAGCCTTTAATATTTGTTAGTAAGAAAAGCTTATTTATAAATAAAAAAAACTTTTTTATATTATACTTCAGATGAAAAAATTTATTAATTAAATAACCGTAGTGTATATTAGTATCATCAAGAAAACCATGATGTTCTTCTTCTTTTTGTAGTAAAAGCTGAAAAAGAATAGGATTAACTTTAAAATATTTACATGCTCTAATAATAAAATTACTTTTTTCCTTTTCATTCATTATATTATGATATTTTTCCCAAAATTGAAGTAACCCTGTTGTTTTTACCTTTTTCTTAGAAGTTAGCGCATCTCTATCCTTATCTAAATAATAATTTACAGTTGTTTTATTAGTAAATGAATATTTAAACAAAGGATTGCTTAAACACCGCACTGCTAAGTCTCTATCATGTGTACACACCATTTTTTCATCAAAAGAACCTACACTTTTAATAAAAAATGCTTTAATAAATGTGTTTGAACCTTGCCATCCTGGATTACCAGCAAAAAAACCGGCAACACTAAAATTACTTTTTACCTTTTTTCTAACAATTTCATTACCATCAATTATAGTTTTTATTCCACTAATAACAGTTACATTATCACTTGTAAATTGTAAACACGTTTCTACATGTTCTTCTTTCCACTCGTCATCATCATCTAAAAATGCTATCCAGACATTAGGATTTTTTTCATTAATATAATCAATCCCTGTATTCCATGCTCCAGCAGCACCTGGTGTATATTTGTTTTTTAAATAAACTTTAGGTATAGAAGTTTTTAGTGATTCTAAAATTGCCATATTAGATGCTTGAGTTTCTTGTTCATCAGAATCATCAACAAGAATAATAGTATCAACTGGATGGCTCTGTTTTATAATAGATTTTAGAGAACGCTCTTTCAATAATCTAACTCTAGCTCTTGTTGTAACTAATGCATATACAAAGTGTTCCTTTACTTGTTTATCCATTAATACTGCCTCCACTTTTATAATCCTCATAAGCAAATAAACTGCCATATAATGCAGCACCTATTATTAAATAATCATACTTCATAATTGTAATCCTCCATTAAGAAAGCTTACCACTTATATATTTCTTCTAATTATTTACATAATTCTCTTTTAAATATTATTTTCCTGCAAAAATTAGAAACTAAAAAAGGCATAAGCAATTAATTCCTGCTTACACCTAATGGATTCATATATTTACATTTTTAATCTATTCACCTACATCTACTCTTCACTCTCAGCTGCAGCTACATCCTGTCTAGCTTGAGCCAATTCCTTTTTAGTAATTGTCTGAGGTAATCCTACACCTATATAGTCCAATCCTGCTGACTCTACCTCTTCTGGTACATAGACATTACGCAGATCAAAGAAATAACTGCCTGCCAATAAATCCTTTACTCTAGCAAGATCCAGTCTCCTGAATTGATTCCATTCAGTAATAATTACCAGGGCATCTGCACCCTTCATTACTTCATATTCATTGGCACAATATATAATATCTTTCTCATAGTCATTTAAACGCCAGCCTGCCTCTTCCAGACTTTCAGGATCAAATGCAGCTATACTGGCACCTTTATTTATTAACTCTGGGACAATTGTTAAAGAAGGGGCTTCACGCATATCATCTGTCTCTGGTTTAAAACTCAAACCTAGAATCCCTATCTTCTTACCCTTAAGCTCCCCTAAGGTGTTCTCTATCTTCTCTACCATATAGTGTTTTTGTTTCTCATTAGACTCTATAGCAGCTTTAATTACCTTTAGCTCTACACCGTTTTCATCAGCAATACGGGTAATGGCCTTAGTATCTTTAGGGAAGCAACTACCTCCATAGCCAGGACCAGCATGTAAGAACTTACTACCAATACGTCCATCCATACCCATGCCTTTAGCAACCTTCTGTACATCTGCCCCTACCTTTTCACACAGAATAGACATCTCATTAATATATGATATCTTACAGGCTAAAAAGGCATTTGAGGCATATTTTATCATCTCTGCTGTTTCCAGATTAGTAAAGACAAAGGGAACTTCATTAAGATATAAGGCTCGGTAAACCTCTTTTAAGATATCTCTCGCCTTTTCACTCTCTGTTCCCACAACAACCCTATCTGGATGCATTACATCATAGACTGCCTTACCCTCACGTAAGAACTCTGGATTACTAACTACATCAAAGGAAAAGTCTTCTCCCCTTTTATCCAGTTCAGACTGGATTACCTCAGCTACTTTTCTTCCAGTACCTATAGGTACAGTGGATTTATCTACAATGACTTTATAGTCGTTCATATATTTACCAATAGACTCAGCTACCTTTAGAACAAAAGAAAGATCAGCACTACCATCATCAGCAGGTGGTGTACCTACAGAAATAAAGATTACTTCACTCTCTTTAACAGCAGACTCTATATCTGTAGTAAAGCTTATCCTACCTGCCTCTACATTCCTATCAAAAACTTCTTTTAAACCAGGTTCGTAGATAGGTATTTCACCACATTTTAATTTATTTATCTTTTCTTCATTTATATCTACATTAATAATTGTATTACCAAAGTCAGCCAGACATACCCCACCAACTAAACCAACATAGCCTGTCCCAATGATGCTTATCTTATTTTTATACATATGACTCCACTCCCTTGATGAGATTATATATAAATTCTTCTAAGAAGCTTAAATTAACATAGACATAGTATATCTTCTATAAGAAGGACTAATATCCTGTCTATATAAGCCCTTTACTATTATTGCATAATTCTATTGAAATATTTAGTAGTATTTGTCGAATTAATTACTCTTTTATCTTGTAATAATCCACATACCAGTCAGCAAACTGTTGTAGCCCTTCTTCGATAGAAGTCTTTGGTTTAAAACCAACTGCTTTCTGTAATGCCTCGGTAGAGGCATATGTTCTAGGAACATCCCCTGGCTTCATAGGTTCATAGATCTTTTCAAAGACTACTTCCTCACCCATTGCCTTACTCAGGCATTTTTCTAGGGTAGTAATAAAGTCCATCAATTTCACTGGACTGTTGTTTCCTATATTATAGACCCTATGTGCTGACCTATCCTTACTTACCTCTCCATCTTCTGCTCTGACAGGTAGATTGGGGATAAGCCTTACTATTCCTTCTACTATATCATCAATATAGGTGAAATCTCTATATAAGTCATTATCAAAATCTCCATTATTAAATATCTTGATAGGCTCTTTAGCAAAGTGTTTGTTAGCAAAGATAAAGTAGGCCATATCAGGACGTCCCTTAGGGCCATAAACTGTAAAGAATCTCAGTCCTGTAGCAGGGATATTGTATAAATGACTGTAAGTATGAGCCATCAGTTCGTTTGACTTCTTACTGGCTGCATAAAGTGAAACAGGATTGTCCACAAAGTCTGTCTCTTCAAATGGTACTTTCTTATTAGCACCATAAACAGAACTGGATGAGGCATAGATAAGATGATCCACTGGATAATGTCTGCAAGCTTCCAGAATATTATAGAAGCCGATAATATTACTCTGTATATAAACATCCGGATTCTCAATAGAATATCTTACACCTGCCTGAGCTGCTAAATTTACCACAATCTCAGGTTGATATATTTCAAAGGTTTCCATCAGCATTTCTTTATCTGAGATATCACCTCTAATAAATGTAAACTCAGCAAATGATTTAAGTTCTTCTAAGCGATCATTTTTCAGTTTGATGTCATAATAGTCATTCTTATTATCTATTCCTATTACCTTACAGCCTTCTTTTAATAATCTTTTTGATAAAAAAGAGCCTATAAAACCTGCTGCACCTGTAATCAGATAGCGTTTATCTTTATTTATAACTTTAATAGTCAAATCAGACAACTCCTCAGTATAATAATTGTTTCACGCTTTTTTCTCTATCTCAAGACAAAGAACCGTCCCCTGTCCTAAAATTTAGCCTGTACTTCTTGATAGCTTTCTAATGTACCTATATCATATCTATAGCCTTCAAATTGATAAGTATAGACATCTTTTTTCTCAACCAAATAGGGAACAAAATTACCAGGGCATCAGGATTATTACCTTCTTCTAGGTATTCTTTGATTAAAGGAAGTGTTTCTTCTCTGTAGATATAGAATGGTGGTACTGCTAATCTTGATTTTGGTATTGCAGGTTTTTCTTCAAAGGATAGTACCCTATTACTATCATCTACTTCTATTACTCCTGTTTTTTTTAGTTCATCTATATCATCTAATTGGTGTGAGCTAATACAGTCAGCATTAAGTTCTCTTTGGAAACCAACAAAATAACTTAATTCAAAGTCAAAGAGATTATCTCCGGCCATTACTATAATATCATCTTCGACTTCTTCCTGCTCTATTACATAATATAGATCAGCTATTGCCCCTAATCTATCATCATTGCTAAGAGTATGATCGTTTATTACTTTTATATCTAAAGGATAATCATAATTATCTACCCATTCTTTGAAGTGAGTATAGAATTTCTGGTTCGTTACTATATATACCTGCTCTACTTCTTCTACCTTTTTTGATTTAATTAAAATATGTTCAAGGATAGTCTTTCCGCCAACCCCTAAGTAAGGGTTTTGTTTGCCTTTGGTTAAAGGATATAGCCTGGTAGCATATCCTGCTGCCAGGATTTGCTTTCACATATATTTGCCTCCTAAGCTGATACCTTGCATTCATCAACCCTATTATTATAATTTGTACCTATCAGTGCTTTGCTTATTCCAGAATAAACAACCAAGACTTCATATTCAGGCATCTTTTCTGATTGTTTAACAAGCTCATATTCCCCTGTCTTACAATCCATATACATCAGATAGCCATTTTGACTGAGGATATTGGAGGCCTGGTCGAGGATACCATTCTTCAAGCCTATTAAGTCAGTTTCTACCCAGTGACTATAGCGAATAAGTTCTTCTTGGCTAATCTCAAGGTTATTTACATCACGGAGAGCTAAGAGATAGGCAGTAGTAACAGCTGCAGAAGAACTGAGACCACCAATAGGTAGTTTGCCACTGATAATTGCATTAAAGCCTTTGTTAATATGTTGATTTCTTTTCAAAGAAAGAACTGCACCTCTGAGATAGTTTCCCCAGAAACCAGGTATCATCTCAGGTACTTTTGCCACATGAAAGTATTCTTCATCAGGGAAGTCAAGACTCTGAACACGAATATAGCCATCATCATTTGGAGCAAAGACCATATCCACACTGGAGTTAAGAACCATGCCTGTGACAAGTCCTTCTTGATGATCTACATGTGCCCCTAAGGGGCAGATGCGTAGTGGGGATTTGACTATTTTGATTTGGCTTTTGGTGTTGGTTGTTGTATTTTGGGGTGAATTTGTTTATTAAAGTTTTCATAAAGAGGAATTCCTTTCAGATAAAGATAAAATTTTATAATACCAGTAAAACTATTTTTCTTCTTTAGAAATTGCAACCTCATTTTCTACTGATATTTCTTTTCCTTCACCAGTAATGTTCGAATACATCTTATCATAGTAATTTACATAATCACCAGACAATATATTTTCAATCCATTCTCTATTATTCAAATACCATTCAATAGTTTCTTCCATACCTTTTTCAAAAGTATAAAAAGGTTCCCAGCCCAATTGAGTAGTAATTTTGGTATTATCAATAGCGTACCTTCTATCATGACCTGGTCTATCTATAACATATTTAATTAGATCTTCTGATTTTCCAAGGGTATTTATAATCAACTTAACAATCTCAATATTTGCTTTTTCATTATTTCCACCGATATTATATATTTCTCCATCTTCACCTTTGTGCAAAACAGTTTCAATAGCTGAACAATGATCACTTACATGTAACCAGTCTCTTACCTGCATACCATCACCATATACAGGTAGTTCTTTGTCCTGTAAACAATTATTAATCATCAGTGGTATTAATTTTTCAGGAAACTGATAAGGACCATAATTATTACTACAACGAGTAATATTAACAGGCATCGCAAATGTTTTGTTATAAGATCTGACAATCATATCTGCACTTGCTTTTGAAGCAGAATAAGGACTGTTAGGTTTCAAAGGAAGTGTTTCTACAAACATACCTGTTTCACCTAATGACCCATACACCTCATCGGTAGAAACCTGTAAAAAATTAACTTCAGGCTTATACTCCTTGCAATATTTATCTTTGGGATTTATCTTCCAATTTTTTTTAGCTACATCAAGCAAAACCTGAGTACCAATTACATTAGTTGTTAAGAAAACTTCTGGTTCTTCTATACTTCTATCAACATGGGACTCAGCTGCAAAGTTAACTACCGTATCAATACCATATGATGAGAATATCTCATCAATTTTATTTCTATCTCTGATATCTGCTTTAATAAAAGTATAATTAGTCTTGTCGGATATCTCCTTTAAATTTTCCAAGTTGCCAGCATAAGTCAAGGTATCTATATTTATAATATTATAATCTATATATTTATTTAACATTAATTTTACAAAATTACTGCCTATAAAACCTGCTCCACCAGTAACTAAAATATTTTTCATAATGTTTTTAAATCCTTTCTATTAATTATGTGCTTTCCTAGTCTTGTATTTCTTTTATAAATCTTGATAAGGCATCATCCCACTTAGGCAAACGATTAAAACCATTTTTATCAAGATTTTCTTTAGACAACCTTGAATTTAAAGGTCGTTTTGCTCTAGTCGGATAATCAAATGACGGTATAGGATTCACCTTAATATTAATACCGGACTTATCAAATATCGCTAATGCAAAATCATACCAACTACAATATCCTTCATTCACTCCATGATAAACACCGTAATTCTTAGTTTGTATTATATCACAAATTAATACAGCCAGGTCACGTGAATATGTAGGTGACCCTATCTGGTCATCAACAACACTTATTTCTTCTTTAGTTTGAGCTAATTTTAACATTGCTTTAACAAAGTTATTACCGTTCTTTCCATAAACCCAGGATGTTCTAATAATATAATACTTCTCCAAAATATTTCTAACAGCAATTTCTCCTTGCTCTTTAGAATACCCATAATAGTTTATTGGATTAGTCTGTTTACTTTCTAAGTGAGGCTCTTTACCTTCGCCATAAAATACGTAGTCAGTACTTATATATACCATTTTTGCATCTAACTTTTTACAAGCTTCAGCTATATTTTCAGTGCCTTCTACGTTTATAGAGTAACATGTATCCTGATTATCTTCAGCATTATCTACTACAGTATAAGCAGCACAATGTACTACTACATCTGGTCTATAATTAAATATATATCTTTCAGTTTGTTTTTTGTTAGTTATATCAAAATTATCTATATCTACACCAACATTTTCTATTCCCAAGTGATTTAGTACTTTTAATACATCTGATCCTAATTGTCCCTTAACACCTGTAACTAAAACTTTTATACTGAAATTTGCATCACTATCCTTTAATAAAGGTGCATTAGAATCTTTTTCAGATAGTATAGGATTTTTAATCACCCAATCTATATCAATATCTGTATCATTATATCTTATACTACGATCATGCTCCTTAGAATAATACTCATCAACTTTATATTGCACTTCTACATCATCAGTAATTGTTAGAAAAGCATGTCCAAATCCTTTTGGAATAAATAATTGTTTTTTATTTTCTGCAGATAATTCAATACTATACCATTTTTTATAGGTATCGGAACCCTTTCTTAAATCTACAACGGTATCAACAATCGTTCCCCTTGTACATCTGATCATTTTAGATTGAGCTTTAGGATTAGTCTGAAAATGAATTCCTCTTAAGGTTCCTGTTTGAGATGAATACGATTGATTATCCTGAACGAAATCAACATCTATTCCATGTTCAACAAATTTATTATTCGTATAAGTTTCTGTAAACCAGCCTCGACTATCCCCATATACATCTGTTTCAATTATACATAACCCCTTGAATGGAGTTTTTATAACTTGCATATTAGTTGCTCCTTTATTTAAAATTCACAATACTAGTATCGAATTTTTCCTTCTGATACTCTTTTTAAATGTTCCCCATATGGTGATTTGCCATAGCGTTGGGCAGACTTAAGAATCGTATCCTGATCAATCCATCCGTTAATAAAAGCTATTTCTTCTGGGGCGGATATTTTTATCCCCTGCCTTTTTTCAATCATTTGAATAAACTCAGTCGCTTCCACTAAACTATCCATAGTTCCTGTATCCAGCCATGCATATCCTCGTCCAAGCAATTTTACATTAAGAGTTTCATCTTGTAGATATATCTTATTCAAATCAGTAATTTCAAGTTCACCTCTTGCTGAAGGCTTTACTTGCTTGGCAAAATCGACTACTCTGTTATCATAAAAATACAAACCAGTAATACAATAATTAGATTTAGGATTATCAGGTTTTTCTTCTACTGAAATAACTTTACCGCTTTCATTAAATTCTACTATTCCAAATCGCTCGGGATCATGTACATAATATCCAAATATAGTAGCTTTTCCTCGTATAGCATTATCAGTAGCTTCCTTCAGTAATTTTCGAAAGCCACTACCATAGAAAATGTTATCACCTAATACCATTGCACAACAATCGTTGGCAATAAATTCCTCTCCAATAGTAAAAGCTTGGGCTAGTCCATCTGGTGAAGGTTGTTCTTTGTAAGAAAGCTTTATACCAAATTGACTACCATCTCCTAGTAGTCTTTCAAAGTTTGGCAGATCATGTGGTGTAGATATAATTAAAATATCTTGAATACCTGACAACATTAATGTAGATAATGAATAATATATCATCGGCTTGTCATATACCGGTAACAATTGCTTGCTGGTGACCATAGTTAATGGATATAATCGCGTTCCACTACCACCTGCTAAAATAATTCCTTTCACTTATAATTCACTCCTTTTAATAAACTGATTTACTACTTATGTTACTATATAGATAATACATATAAAAGAAACACAGCATAAATATTTATAATCAAATATAAGACAATTTACTTCTTATATGATTTTAAAATTCTTTTAATTGAGCTTAATATATATTTAAATTCATCTGATTTTCTAAATAATAGAAAAAATATAGAGTTTGGTATAATAATACAAAGTAAAAATTTAATCATAAAATTAAACAAAGTGTTTTCCATATATGGAATAGTAGCAACTTGAGTTATAGCCCCGGTTGCTATTACAAGAATAAAAAACCCTATATATTTTTTAAAATATTGTATAGGTGATCTATTAAAAGCATATTTATATATCATCCACGGCTCAAACCACCATGTTGTTAATAACCTGCTAATGATTGTCCCTAACAAAACACCTGCTATACCAATGCGAGGGGCTAAAATAATAGATATAGCTATATTTAATACAGCTGTCGCTATTGGTCGATATTTCCCTTGCCAAAAAAGACCACATGCGTCCTTATACGATATACTAACTTGTTGATAACCATCCATAAGAAAATCAAGTACAATAACTAATACAATATATTCCGCAAATAAATACTCCTTACCAACCCAAAGTATAATAAAAGGATTAAATAATATCCATAAACATATCGAAGAAAAACCATACAACCAAAAACTTAAAAAACTTAAACACTTAAATATGAATACACTTCTTTCCTTACTCTCGGATACGAATAAATTTCCAACACTAGCTGTAAAGGATGAAAAAATCATCTTTGCCATTCTAATAAGAGTACCTACAATTAGATGATAATTTGAGTACAATCCTACGGCAATAGTGCTTATATACATTGATATTACAATATTATCAGTCGATCTAACAATTGTACTATTAATTTTATACATAGATACACCAAATAAATTTTTATATATTACTCTTCTTTCTTCCTTTGATAAAGTCTCTTTTTTATTATCTTTTAAGTATGGATACATTTTATCGACTTTTCTAGCAGTTATTATATTAATGCATAGGTGTGAGACAACTCCTATCAGTACATATGATAAAAAAGACCTAAATAATATAAGTACTACGATTTGAGCAATAACGGTTATTACACTTACTATATATCGTATTATATTAGCTATATATTTCTTCTGATCAGCTTGGAGCAATGCACCTTTATATGCAAAAAACCAATATGATGATACTGATTGAAATAAATATAATAAATATACAAGCTTTATATTTACTAAACCTGTTGTTCCTTTAATAATATGAGGTAAAAAAGGCATTAATAATAAACCCAATACTGCTATTGTAAACCCAACTATAAAGTATGCTTTTTTTAGGAAATTCATAGTTGATGAAATTTTTTTTATATCCTTCTCAACTAGCGGCTTATACAAGCTGTACACAATTGCGGTACCAATACCTAATTCAGTAACACTTAATATACTTAATATATTTGTAAAAAGAGCTGAAATCCCCAAATATTCTTTGCCCAATACATAAATAAACACAGTCCGACTAGCAAATTGCAAAAATATTGTTAGTACTTGACCACTAATCCCTGTTATTATATTTTTAAATGAATTTATAGTTCTCACGGTTTCACAGATCCTTTATTTTTAAATCTAAAACGTCTTGCAAGGCCCTTTATTATTCGAAGAATATATAATCGCATTTTTTCATATTTAATTCGAATATGAAAATTCATTTTTTTTGTTTCATAATGCCTACTAATATTAATTAATTTTAATTTTTTCTTCATATAATTATTTAAATTCAATTTAGTTGGAGAAAGTTCAATAGGGCAATCAGTATATATCTCTATATCATTTTGCTTTTGTTTTAACTTGGCTAGCCTATAATTTAGAGAACGCAATGTAATTTGTTGACTTCTATAAATATCTTGAATACTACTTTCTTTGCTTTCCACTTTATTTTTTACTAAATTCCATACCAGTTTACCTTTTGAGGTTCTAATTATCACACTATTATTTCCTTTATTTGTGGTATAATTGCCTGTATAATTATCTCCTATTGATATATCTGAAAATTGATTAAGTTTATCAATACAATACATACATCTTTCTAGTTGAAAATAATCTTTCAATATCATCCTTTCTTTAGCTGGTAAGAATTTCACAACACCACTTTCATACTCCAATTTAATTTGTCCTGGCCAGCCACCGCTTTCTTTTGTTCTAAAGAATAAATTTTTCAATCTAGAATTAGATTTATAATAATCATTAAAATAATTATATATATTATAATTCATTGTTCTATCACAAAACAAACCAAGAATTAAATAATTATCTCTATTTAATTTAAATTTATCAACCACATTTAGAAATCCATGTACAGCGCAACTTGTGGCAACAATAATTACTCTAGCATCCCTATTTTTTAATACATATTTAATCATATTGCTATGAGATACAGGTAGATAACGCGACTTACTTGTTATATCAAGGTTATCCCCTTTTTTATATAAGTTAGTTTGTACAAATTTGTTATACTCATGACTGTCTACTAAGAATGCTCCATCATATTCCTCAGTATCTAACAACTCTTTAACTAATGCAGTTATACATCCCCCACTTACCCCATTATTTCTAATTTCTTCGTTTTTTGCATTTGCTATATAACAAGCTCGATGATTACCTAAGTAAAAATTTATGGGGTTTTGATGGTTTTCTTGCTTATTTAATTTATTTAAGTCTACTAGATAACCAGAGCAAATATCTAAACATATACCACATTCAATACAGCTATTTTCATTAACTTGCGGTAAATATTGTCCCTCCATCCTACTAAAATCTATGCAGTTTTTCGGGCAAACCACCTCACAAACACCGCAAGAATGACATATATCATTTCTTACAATTATAGATTCTACATGTCTAATCATAATATATATCTCCTTCTGATAAAAAAATGCCCCGCATTATTTTTACCTGATTATCTATTTCTAGAAAAGCAAATACCCCAGAATAATATTAAATATAACTAATATCAAGGACACAATATAAAATACTAAACTTTGAAAGCAAAAAAATATAACAAAAGATGCAATAAAAGAAACAGATCATCTCTAAATTAAATTTAATAAAATATATATTAATAAATATCAATAAAGAGTTAACCCCTCAATACACAATCATAAAGAACTTCCAAAAATCATTAAGACACATAATAATTAAAAATAGGATTTCTTAAACTCGCGGTTGATGTCTAAACTTTAATTCTTTCTAGCGAAAATTTTAATACTCTTATATTCCTTACCCTAAGGAATCACTTAATAAAATGCATATACTTATATAATTATTATATTATAAAAACAAACCGTTTTTTATCCAAATCAATATTACAAGTTAAAATCACAGCCACAATGAAACCGTTTTAACATCATCCTATAACATCGAATATATTATCAGACTTGATATCTTTTAATATCTCTGATATATGCGTTGCCTCCTTATTATAATTTTCTAGCATCATATCAACAGCCTTTTCTATTGCAACTAAATCAATATCATTTCTAACGTCAAAAATATAATCTCCTTGATTAAAGGTATTTAGCATTTCTACGTATTTAGTTGCCCAACCAATTGCAATACCTGGTACTCCGTTTTTGTAAGCATGAACAATAGAATGAAAGCGTGATCCTATAATAAAATCAAATTTTCTTACTAATTGATCAAATTCGATACAGTTCATATTTTCTGATATCATAATAACTCTGTTATTATCCCTAACTTGGTCCTTTATCATATTGCAGGCTTCAATATCCTCATATGAATGCCTTATAAGATATACTTTTCTTCCTATACTTGTAATTCTATTTATAATAATCTCATATATCTTCATTATTTTCTTTTTATTACCATGATCAAAATTCCGCATATTAGGTATAATAGCGACACCTTCTGCATTCTCAAAACTTTTAATTTCTGGATTCTCTTTATAAACATTAGACAAATCTAGTTCCTTATTAAGTAAAACTAAATCATATGTTTTTTTTACGTTACTCAACTTGTAATCATTATGAAGATATTTATACCCTTCCATTTCTCTAGCATAAATTACTTCTGGATATTTCATATACTTTTTTAGATAAAAATTTATGATAGGTTTAGTCATACCTTGATACAAAAAAGGTCCAAAAGATTGTGGCATAAGATAAGTTTTAATACCATATTTCTTAGCAAGCATAATTTTTGCTAAATATCCCATAGATCTACTACTACCCCATTGTGATGATAGTGCATACCCACTAATATCAACAATAGCTTCTGTATTTTCTAGTATTTTTCTCAGCTTTGGTATTAGCGACATATATTTTAATTTATTTTTTCTTATACCCTTTAGTTTTGAAATTAGCTTATAAATCCCTCCTATCAGTTCAAATTCCATCCAAATATGCATTGGTAATATTTCAAAAGAATATTGGTTTTTATCTTCACTATTCCTTTTATAATCGGCACAAGAAAGAAGGACTATTTTCTTGTCAGGAAACCTTTTTCTCAATTCATTTACAGTAATAAAAGTCATAGATTGAGCACCTTTATTAAACAACTCTCCTCCTGTTATTAATATAAATTTATCCATAATTGTCTTCCCCCATTCTACAAATATATATCATACAAATATAAATATGATAATTTAATTTTGATGAAAACTTTTTTTATTTAGTTAATCAACTGAGGAAAAAAGCCATGAAAACTAGAAAGTCTCTTTAATATAATTAGTTACATTAGTCATAGTCTTTGAAATATCACATACTTTATATGCATACTTTCTTATTGTTTTTGCTACTTCTAATTTAGATTTGTCTTTATAAATATCATTATAAAACTCCACTATTTTACCAAAGTCAAATAAAGATTCATCATTAGAAAACTCCAAATAGAATTCATTAGTAGAATCAAAAAGATCTGAATTGCTTCCCGATACTACAGGTAATCCTTTTGCTAAATATTCCCTGCTTTTTAAGCTTGTCGAGATAGGGTTATTTGTTTTATACCTACCAAACGCATCTAACGCTAAATCAGATTGATTGTAAATCTTTTCTAATTTACCACCTGTCAAAAAACCATGAAATTTAATATATTTCTCTAAACTATAAAGTCTAAC
This sequence comes from Halanaerobiales bacterium, assembly GCA_016278415.1. The sequence continues at coordinate 18,489 of JADQBV010000126.1, read as the reverse complement.
AAGTTTCTTATAATAACTAATTTCTTTTCCTTCACCAACAAAATGAATATTAATATTTTTTCTCTTTCCTCCGTTATAATAATTATTCAAACTTTTTATAATTCTTTCGTATCCTTGCCAAGGATGCATATTTGCTACTGCACATATATCAATACTTTCCTTATCTTCTATAGTTTCTTTAATTTCTATATTATCAATTTTTATTCCATTACTAAATTGTAGAGTTGGAATGCCAAAAATCTCTTCTATTTTATTTTGCACTGCAATTCGATCAATTACATATTTTAACTTTTTCCTATTATAGAGGTCTTTAAGTAGTATAGGATAATCTATCAACTGCATTTTCAATTCATCATCATAAGGATATGTTGGAATTTCCAAAATTATTTTCAAATTTGGATTTTTTGATTTTACTTTTTTGAATATTTTTATCATTTTACTTGTTATTGCTGGTGGTCTTCTTAAATAGATAAAATTCACCCTGTCAAACTCCGGTATATACTCCCATTTAGGAGATTTATTTGAAAAGGGAACTCTCAATAATATTTTATCTATAATATTTTTTATATCTTTTTCAATAACAACTAGTTCACAATCTATTCGATTTTTATTAAGTTCATCTATTTGCCATAATATTTTTTTATCAATACCTGATAAATTTTCTAAATCAATGTCATTGTAATATAAATATATACCTCTCATTTTTATAACCTCCCCTATTTCTATACATATTATTTTTTATATCTCTGCATATATTCCAATCTTTTTGATTTAGATTATAACTTAATAATAATATATTTTACTATTTGAACAGTTGCTTGCTGGTAACCATAGTTAAAGGATATAAGCGCGTTCCAAATCCTCCTGCTAAAATAATACCTTTCAATCTTAATTCACTCCCCATCATAATACCATTCCATCAGATTTATCCCCATTCCAAGGGATTATAAAGATTATCTATTCCTATAAGATTGGAGTTTCCTATAAAAAGAAGGAATCCCTCCTCCTAAGCTAGTAGTTAGCAATTGAGAAGTCACCACTCACTAAATCCAGAAAGATAGGAATTCGTACGGTATGATTTCTCTAAATCTATCTAATTTCTAAACTTTTTCATTTCCACTTTGAACCTTCAAAAAAAATTAATGAGTTTTATCAAATTCAATTTTTGATGACCCTATGCCTTTAACTGATAATCAAATAAATTTTAAAAAGTCAACACGAAAAATTTGTGTTATATAAATCATAATTTCCGTATACTATATATAGTAATTATATGTTAAACCGCATATTATCTCATACTAAATTTCAATAAATAAGTCAAATTATTTCGTCCTTAATTTTCAAGTCAGTCAATCTGCCACATACCTTTTTCCCCATCCCAGATAATTTATTTTTATCAATTTGTTTATAGTATATAAATAACCCTTACATGAGATTGTCTCCTTCAATTATCAACATGTAATAATTGTTTTAAATGTGACATTTGTAAATTAAATCACTAACTTTGCACATTTGAATACTATTGATGTAGTTTTTTATCTATCAAATATTCTCACTCATTCTTTTTCTAAATATATAAAAAGAATCATTTAATAATCCATTTGTAGTTTATTAATGCACTAGAATCGAAATTTGTGTAATAGTTAAGAAAAAAATAATAGAAAGTGAAAAACATTATAACTAAAGTCATATATAAATATCGTCTTTTATAAACACATGTATTAATATAGGCCCCGATATATAATAGTATGCCAAGCTCAAAATAGTATCCAATTCTAAATACCCAGTTCACATATAATCTTAATACTGATGTTGTAATATATAGTATAGCTAAAAACCAATAAAATTGAAACATTGGGTATTCTTTTTTCATTTTTTTATTGTTCTTTAAACTTTTGTTCATTAAAATCAAGACAAAATAAAGTGGAGAAAATAGCAAAATGTTTTTCCACCATAAATCATTATAAATAAACTGATTCTCATAATTACTAAACCTGCTAAAAGCATCATACTTTGTTATAAATAAAAATATATCTTCAAAAAAAACAATAAATATTAATAATAGCATAATTCTCCCTATATATTTGTATAATGTAATCTTTTTGTTCTGGTAAATCCAGTACATTGGAATACAAACTAAAGCTGATATATGAAATAAAGTACCTACTATCACTAAAAGTATATATTTAATTCTTTTACGCTCTAATATATATGGAATTGCAAGCAATATTATAGATAGTGCTAACATTTGACGAATTATATTAAATCCTTCTTGATAAAACAGGCATAAATAAATAAATGTAACAACTCCAACATGTTCTTTTCTAACCAATTGGAATATTGCAATAAAAGCTAATCCATACGTTAAAAATGCTATCAAAAAAAAAGTTATGCTAACATCGTTAAATAGATTATTACTAAATTCGAATAATTTCCAAAAGAAATATTCATTACTTGTAAGAAGATCAAATTGTAGGTCACTATAATTAAAATACCTTACGTATGAAGATGTGTCTGTTCCAACATCAAATGCTCTAAATCCAGCCAACAGACTTGGTACTATCGCAATAATTAATACTGTTAAAATATTAGTTGCTTTAAGCTTAATCCTTCCTATGCTGCTATTCTTTTGTATTCGATTTTTATTTGCAACTATTTTAGCATATATATGAAGTGATAAAGATATAATTATAAACATTACTAAGAATAATATTAATTTAATCAATTTAAAATCTCCTTTATTTATAAATAAAAAAATAATCCTATTAAAATTATATAATCTCTTGTATTTTACGCTTCATAAATTAATTTTCATAATCAGAAAGTTCCATATATATACCATGATTTTTAGCAAATTAAATATCTCGTATAAACATACAGTTTATAGATATTTCTTGTAGATTTTATACGAATCTCTTACCATATAATATTTTTCTTTAGATTGAATACTACTTACACTCGCACTTTCATGATGAATTATTTTTAGAGATGGGTCATATAAAGTACAACCATTCACACTTTCTACTTGGTTTGAGAGCAACGCTTCCTCTCCCCACATAAAAACACGGTCGTCAAGTTTCTCGAAATGTTTGGAAAAATTAGGAGTTAAAATATAACAAGCTCCAATGCCTCTTTTTATTTCCATTTGACCATAATTATTTTTTAATTTAATTGGTTTATTTATAATTTTTTTTATTGTTTGGTTGATAAACCTAAATACCTGTGCAATATAATAATTTGAATAATAAATAGATGCTTTAAACTTTTCAAAGTTTGAGACTTTTTCAACTACATGAGGATTTTGTTGTCGCCCTTCTTTTGTTATAATATTTGGAGCAATTACCAGTACGTCATTTTCATAGCTAATTTTTTTGTAATTTTTAATAAAATCTCTTTCAAAGGTTAAATCATTATTCCCTACAATTATAACTGTATTTTTGTCTTTATTAATTGTCTTAATTCCTTCATTTAACCCTTTAAAATATCCAATATTTTTTCTAAGTCTTAGAACTTGTACATTTCTTTTCCTATTACTTAATCTTTTTAATTTTACAAAGTCTTCTTCACTAGAGTGGTTATCTACAATAATTATTTTTATTATATCATCTTTATTAATCTCCATATTATTAATACTTTCTATGAAACTCTTTGAATAGCTAAACCCATTATAATTAACAGCTATAAAAAAGAAATTACTCATCACATCTAACCTCGCTTTATCTTTTTTGCCATACAACTCTATTAACATAATCTACATAAGAAACTATAATCCTTAAAACTTTATCTGACACATTACGCATACTATAATCACCAGCTAAGCTAAGAGTATCTTTTTTTTGTGTTTCTAATATTTCAAGCCCCTGTAATATTCTTTTTTTCTCTAACCCTACCATCATAACAGAAGCTTCCTCCATTGCTTCAGGTCTTTCATGAGCCTGTCTAATATTTAGTGCATTAAATTTTAGTATTGAAGATTCTTCGCTTATAGTTCCACTATCACTAAGTACTGCTTTAGCATTTACCTGTAGTTTTACATAGTCATTAAAGCCCATTGGGTTCATAGTCTTAATTAAAGGAGTAAACTCTATTCCTTTAGCTTCTATCATATTTCTTGTTCTGGGATGTGTACTAATTATAATAGGTACTTTATATTTTTCTTCTATAGCACTTAAGCTTTCAACCAAACCAAAGAAATTCGTTTCTGAACTTATATTTTCTTCTCTATGTGCTGATACTACAAAGTATTTGCCTTCTTCAAGATCTAGTCTTTCCAAAATATCAGAACTATCTATATCCTGCCTTCTAGAATTTATAACTTCAAACATAGGACTTCCTGTTTTAATAACCCTATCAGCAGGTATACCTTCCATTAAAAGATATTCTCTTGCAATATCACTATATGTTAAATTAATATCAGCAATATGATCTACAATCTTTCTATTTGTTTCTTCTGGTACTCTTTGATCAAAACATCTATTTCCTGCTTCCATATGAAAAATAGGTATATGTCTTCTCTTGGCTGCTATAGCACACAAACAACTATTGGTATCTCCAAGCACTAAAAAAGCATCTGGCTTAACTTCTTCCATAACTGGATCTATTTTTATTAAAATATTGCCTATGGTCTCTACAGCCACTCCAGTAGCTGCATTAAGAAAAAAGTCGGGTTTTTTTAAGTTGAAGTCTTTAAAAAATACTTCATTCAATTCGTAGTCGTAATTTTGTCCTGTGTGTACCAATGTATGATCTATTGCCTCTGATTCTTCTAATTTATTGATCACTGCTGACAGTCTTATTATCTCTGGTCTGGTACCTACAACTGTCATCACTTTCAAATTCTTCATATTTCTCAACCTCCAAATAATAAGTATCGGGATTCTCAGGATCAAAGGGCTCATTTGCCCACATAATAGTAACCATATCTGTCTCTCCTAGGTTTTCTATATTATGTGTATAACCAGTTGGTATATCTACAACCTCCATTTTATTTTCATCCACAAAATACTCTATTATCTCGTCTGAATGAATCTTTCTAAATCTTATAACACCTCTTCCACTTACTACTAAGAACTTCTCAGTCTTAGTGTGATGCCAGTGGTTTCCCTTTTTAATACCAGGTTTAGATATATTAACCGAAACTTGCCCACTTTCTACGGTCTTAATAATTTCTGTAAAGGAACCTCTATTATCTATTTTCTTTTTAAGCTCATAACTAAATTGATCCTTAGGTAAATAACTTAAATATGTGCTATATAGCTTCTTTGTAAACTCATCACCCATATCAGGTATAAATAAATCATTACGACTTTCTTTGAAAGAATATATTAAGTCTGCTATTTCTCCTAGTTTAATTGAATGAACAGTTGAAACTTTGCAAAATTTACCTTGTTTGCATTCTTGACCTTTTAAAGCGTTTGTTAATTCTTCTACTACATCATCTATATACACTAATGTTAGTAAAACATCAGGGTCATTCACTTTTATAGACAAATTATGAGCAATATTATTACAAAAAGTTGCAACAACACTATTATAATTAGGCTTACACCATTTCCCAAAAACATTAGGAAATCGATATATAAGTACTTTAGCTCCTGTTTCATTCCCATAATTAAAAACTAAATCTTCTCCTGCTTTTTTGCTTTTCCCATATGGATTATCAAGCTTAGCTTGGATCGAAGACGAAATCATAATAGGGCATGTATTATCATATTTTTTTAATGTATCTAACAAATTCGAAGTAAATCCAAAATTACCTTTCATAAACTCAGAATCATCTTTTGGTCGATTAACCCCTGCAAAATGAAAAACAAAATCAGCTTCTTTACAATACTTATCCAATAAAGAAGACTTTGTGTATATATCATACTCAAACACATATTCATAATTCCTATTTTTAAGTTCGGCTACAAGATTTTTTCCAATAAAACCTTTTGCACCTGTTACTAATATTTTCATTCTTTATCACTTACTTTCTCTTATTCATTGTTACTCGAAACTTCCTCAGTACTATTGAATATCCAATTCTTTTTTAACATAATTAAGAGTCATTAATCTCTCTTTAATCTGTTCTATAGTTAATCTTTCTGTATTATGTGAGTTATACTCTGATTCAGAAGATAGTTTCTGATCACCCTCTACAAAGTACTTATCATAATTAAGGTCTCTTGTATCAGCTGGCACCCTATAAAAATTTCCCATATCCTTAGCTACAACATGTTCTTCTTTTGTTAATAGTGTTTCATAGAGTTTTTCACCATGGCGTGTACCAATTATTTTTATTTCATTATCGGCATTAAATAATTCTTTGATTGCTAATGCTAAATCACCAATAGTAGAAGCTGGAGCTTTTTGAACCATAATATCTCCTGCTTTAGCATTTTCAAAAGCAAAAACTACTAATTCAACAGCTTCTTCTAAGCTCATTAAAAACCTTGTCATATAAGGGTCTGTAATAGTAAGAGCCTGACCACTTTTAATTTGCTGAATAAATAATGGTATAACAGACCCTCTTGAAGCCATAACATTACCATAGCGAGTACCACAAATTAAAGTTCTACTAGAATCAACAGTCTTAGATTTAGCAACAAATACTTTCTCCATCATAGCTTTTGAAATACCCATAGCATTAATGGGATAGGCAGCTTTATCTGTAGATAAACAGATGACTTTCTTTATTCCAACCTCAATCGCTGACGTAAGAACATTATCTGTACCAAGTATATTTGTTTTAACAGCTTCAATTGGAAAAAACTCACAAGATGGAACCTGTTTTAAAGCAGCTGCGTGAAATATATAATCTACCCCATACATAGCGTTTTTCACACTATCTTTATCTCTAACATTACCAATATAAAATTTAATTTTATCATTTTTATATAATTTCCGCATATCATTCTGTTTCTTTTCATCCCTTGAAAATATTCGTATTTCTTTTATCTCAGTATCTAAAAATCTTCTCATTACTGCATTTCCGAATGAACCTGTACCACCTGTTATTAGTAACGTTTTGTTTTTAAACATTAATTCCCCCCCCACTAGGGTAACCTATTACGTTATGAATAAATTTATCTAATATTTCAGTAAAATTTTCATAATGAAAACATCTTAAGTTAAGACATTCAATCTTCATATCCTGTATCGATTCATTATTATATCCTAATAGTTTCTTTAAAACTTGTTTTGTGTTTTCTGATATATTTCCGGTAATAAAAAAACCGTTTATACCTTCTTCAAGATAATTTTCTGAATCGCTTGTTCTTGTTGTGACTACGGGTATACCAGTACTTATACTTTCAACAAACTTTGTTGGAAAACCTGCTTTTGTTACCCTTGTATTATCACGAAAGAATATACTAAAGTCAGATTCCTTTAATAATTTTAGACTGTCACTATGCGGAACACGTCCATAGAAATGAATTCTATCTTTTAACTCATTAAGCTTTTCTCGGTCATCAGGATAATTTTGAAGATACTGTTCTTTTGTTAATCCGATTATTTTAAACAAAAAGTTATTATATTCTTTTAATTGATAAAAAGCGTCTATCAATATATGCTTATCCTTATCCTTATCTTTACTAGAAGTGCCTGAATATATAAATCTTACTTTATCATCTTTAATTTGCATTGGCTCTAGATTCCATTTTTTTTCGCTAAGGTCAACTAATGGCGGTATTCTAACAACATTAGGACAATCTTTATAATAGTTTTCCAAATATTCGCTTATTACAATAAGCCCATTCATTTTCCTTTGAATAATTCTCATTCTAAGAAATGTATCGAATCCCTTAATTGCTCGAAATAATAAATTTGAACCTTTTGGACTATACCATTCAGTACAATCTGAAATAATTTTAATATTTTGTTTATGAGAAAATTTTTTTAATTTATACAAAGATATTGAAGGATAATTATATGCAATTATAGCTTTTACATTATCATACATATTAATAATCCTCTCAATTGAATCTATACCTGTTAAATATTTAATCCACTCCTTATAGGATTTAGGATATGGTAATGACCAACATTCAAATCCTTGAATATTATCTTTTAACTCTAATGTATTAGCAGCGTAATCCAAAGATTTATCAACCTGGATAAAGACAACGTTATATCCAAGATATCTAAAGATTTTTCCATTACTAAGCACTCTATGAGCAGCAGCATTTTTATCTGGTAATTCAAAATGTCCAACATATATAATTGTTCCTTTACCCATATCATACATCCTCTCTATTTCATTCTATTGTAGTTGCTATTCCTTTTATAGTCTATTTTATAATCTTCTTAATATATCCCATACATATTTTTTCAGAAATCTATAAATTTTCAACTTATAAGACACTAATCTTACATAATGTAACGCGCGTATTTTTAATGTATATGGAAAATACTTATCAAAAAAATTCACCGCTTCCATTTCATGTGCATCTTCATAAAAGATATTCTTATTACTATCTAGAGGATTATTAATAGACTTTTTTTTCTTTTTATCGCTAATTTCTCCAGGTAATACCTCTACAAATCTAAGATTCTTATTTATATCTTCAAAAAACTTATAAGCTTTTTCAGATTGAACTATGACCCGCGATGACCCTAAATCATCATCAAATTTCGGTTCATATTTCCACACATTAAAACAATCCCAAACAGTGAAATCACTTTGATGAACTTCTCCCTGGAACTGACAGTCTTCACAACTAGGTCTATCACAAATTCTTGAGAAAAAGGATCTAAGCCAAACATCTGATTCTACACCTTTGTTGTATTCATACTTTTTGTTATTTTTTATTGCACATATAGATAGAGTAGAGTAAGAATAACCATTACATTTATCTCGAAAGCGCAGACTTCTAATTGCCCCTAATTTTTGACTTTGCAATCTCAAATATTTATCATATATAAGAGGAGAAGGAACGGCTCTACACATAAAATCAACTGTTATTAAATTATCATATTCCTTTCCTAAAAAGACCTTCAATCCACAAATTTGACAAGGGGTACCACTAAAACAAACCATACGGCCATTATTCAAAAAATCCTTTGCTTTTATAAAAGCATCTCCAATTACACTTTGAACATACTTAGATGATCGAAATTTTTCAAGTTCAGCTATGGATTCCACATATGTGTGATATACATGAAAATTATCATCAAATGCGGCGCCAAACACAACTCCACCTTCCTCAATTGCGAGCTGAGCAATTGCAGTAAAAACTCCCCCTGATGTACTTTGTGATCGGATTTCATCATCCTTGTGCTGCACAACATATGCATTTATAACAGTAGTATTAATTTTAAGCGGATTTAAGGATGGACAAGCCTTCATACATAATCCGCACTCTGTACATTGGTGAGACATAATAGATGGATATAAAAATCCAGTTCTGTCCGGACTCATATCTATACATGATTTGGGACAAGCATTATAGCATGCAGCACATCCACAACAATCTTTCTTTTCTGCCAATACAACCATTTTTTCACCTAATTTCAATAATGAATTTAATTTTGGTTTAATGCATTCTTTAAAAATTCCATAGACTGTTTTCTTTTTTCTGAAACTTTTTCCAAAACAGTATCATAATTTATATCTAGTGTAATAGACTCTTTTATGCTCTCGTCTCCATTAAGTAATCTATCCTCCAGACCAGTCCATGAAAAAAGAGTATTTAGCCTATCATTAGTTGAAGATTCACTTCCTTTTTTAAAACGACGAAAAGCAAAAAATATCTTCGAATGTAATATTGAAAATACACTACCATGAAAAGAATCTGTACATATATAATTAGCATTACGTACTAGATTAAGAAACTCAGAAGGTCCAACATCATATAACGCTTCATCAGGAAAAGTATCATCACTAGGAATATAAGTAGCACCATGTAAAAGCCCAACAATTTTACATCCCGTTTCCTTTTTCAACCGATGAGCGAATTTACGATGCTCTGGATTATCCCCCAGGAAATAACAAAGTATATATTTATCTTTTAAAATTGGTTCTTCTTGCTGTAATTCCATCCAGTCATTTGCATCAAGAAGCATTGATGGATCACATACCACCGGCACATTTTTCCCTGTTAAATTTTTTACTAAATCTCGACCAGATTCTTCTCTTACACTTATATAGTCAAAGCGATTTAAAAAGTCTGCTGCTTTATTAAATTGATTTTTTGGTAAAACAGATACTCCAAAACTAGTTGAATATGCAATCTTATTTATTTCATCTGGAACAAAATTCAAAGTGAAAAAATCCCCTTCAATATTAGAGGGACGCCAAAGTTGATCACTACCTACTATTACTGCTTCATAGCTTCTGCACATTTCAGATAGTTCAACTCTTGACTCACACAAATTAGAAAATTGAAACCACTTTTTTGAAAACTCATTATATTTCTTATCTCGTATAACCATATTGCTCGCATAGTCTGAATTAATTTTCCTGTTTAGTTTAGTACGTAACTGACGATATATATATTTTATTTCTTCCGGCTTAAAACATCTCTTCAAAAAATATTTTGTTTTAGCTTTATTTATGTCTCCCTCTATCCCTTTAATTTTTATTGTTTCAGGATAAAATCCTAAATCAGATACTTTTTTTACTGTTCCATAGGATTGTAACATACTCCCATAATTCTTTTTGTAAACAACTATAGCTAAACCAATTTTTTTCATCCTTATTCCTCCCACAAAGTAATATAAACTTTAAGTTCATATAACTTTTCTTATTTCTTCCATATAAACATCTACTACTATTTGTCGATCAAACTTTTCTTCCACCTTGTTTCTTCCTATTCTACCTAAGCTATTTCTTTTATCGTGGCTCAAGTGTATAAATTTCTCTATTTTATTTATTAGATCTTTACTATTATTCTGTTTTATTAAGTATCCATTTAATCCGTCATTGACTACTTCCCGACACCCAGATCTATCTGTAGTAATAATGGGTCTACCAGAAGCTGCACTCTCTAATAAAACATTTGACATTCCCTCTGGATAATAAGTTGGATGAATAGTACAATGAGTCTTTTTTAAAATTTCTCGAATATCTCTTAACATGCCATGATATTTTATAATTCCTTTATCTTCATATAGCTTTAATTTATCTTCATATGCTTCCTCACAAAATCCACATACATGAAATCTAGTATTAGGATACTTATTTCTAATATATTCTGCAGCTTCTAAATACTGCTCAATACCCTTTTCCTTCATAATTCTTGATATAAACACAAATTCTATCGTATCGTCAGGGGGATAATCTAAAAGATGAAAATGATCTAGATTAACACCTGAACCTGGTATTAACCTATGTTTATCAACTGCAATTTTATTGTCAATAAAAAACTGCCTGTTTTCAGTGTTCTGGAAGAAAACACAGTTAATATTTTTAAAAGCAATGTTATATAAAACAATTGATACTTTCTGTATAAAACCTTTATTTTCAACTGCGGTACCTAATCCTGTAATGTTTGCAATATAGGGAACTTTTAAAAATCTACATGCCATCCCACCATATATATTAGGTTTAATAGTATATGAAAGAACTATATCTGGATTAACTTCTTTTATAATCCTTCTATAATATAAAAGAAGCTTAAGCTCTTCAATAATATTAGTACCATGACGTGATATTGATGCCTCTATATAATGACAACCCATTTCAACTAGATCATCAATCCTCTCACCATAAGGTGAAGATATATATACATCATATTCTTCTTCTAATAAACGCTCAACAAGTTCTTTTCGAAAATTATAAATGACTACATCATGATTAACTAATATAAGAACTCTTTTCATATAATTACAACTCCAATTCTGTTGCTTTGACTGATTCTATTAAGTTCTTGACTCTATAATTAATTTTATAATCACTTACTCTTTGTTCATAAACCATATTACCAAATACCTTATTAATTATTCCTATCTTTAAACCTAATAAATTCAATATAGGATTAAACAATTTCGTCATTCTAACTTTTTTCCCATAAACTTCTGCTATCAACTTAACTAATTCACTTGTACTAACATACTTTTCATTCTGTGGGAAAAATAGCCCACTTTCTTCATTATCAATCATCAGTCTAATAAACTCACATAAGTTATCTATATGAAGCATACTACGTTGATTTTCAACATCGGGAAATATCGGTAATATTTTTGCTGCTTTAGCAAGTTTAGGATAATTGCCTTTTGAACCTTTACCATATATCATAGGAGGTCTAAGAATAACTACATTAAATTTATCTTTTTGTAATTTTCTTATTCCTTCCTCTGCTTTAAGCTTACTATCACCATAGAAGTTACTAGGTTGTGGCACAGTACCTCTATCAATAATTTTTTTCTCGCCTATTTTGCCACTATCACCATAGACAATGATACTGCTCATAAAAATAAACTGCTTAACACCTTCATCTTTTGCTTTTTTAGCAGTCTCAATTGTCAAATCTCTATTAACTTTATAATATAACTCTTCCATCTTAGGGTCTGACGATACATGAGCTATCCCTGCTACATGAAAGACAACATCATACACAGAGAAATCTTTCTCTCTCCACTCATCACCAATCATATCAACAGAATCAACTGAATATTTCTCCGGCCATTGTTCTAACCATTTTTCAAAGCTTATCCCTACAAAACTATTGGCCCCTGTTATAAGTATCTTTTTCATTGTTACATAGTCTCCTTAGTAGAAACAGTTTCATCTTTTGCTGTCTTTCCTTCAACAACTCCATCACTTTTAACTACACTAAATATGGTTCCAAAGAAACATTTAATATCAAAGAAAAAACTCATCTTATCAACATACTCTCCATCCAGCTCTGCCTTTTCCTCAATAGGAAGTTCATCTCTACCATTGATTTGTGCCCATCCAGTTAATCCCACTGGAACATCATTTGCTCCATATTTATCCCTTTCCTCTATCAAATCATACTGATTCCAGAGAGCAGGCCTGGGGCCTATAATTGACATCTCACCTTTCAGGATATTAATTATCTGAGGTAATTCATCAAGGCTTGTCTTCCTGAGAAACTTACCCATCCGGGTAATATATTGATCAGGATTTTCTAAGAGATGCGTAGGAGTATCTTTAGGTGTATCAATCTTCATTGTACGGAATTTAAGTATATTAAAATGTGTCTTATGAATACCAACACGTTTTTGTTTGAAAAGTACCGGACCTTTTGAATCAAGCTTTATAGCTATAATCAAAAGTAGAAATAATGGAGATAATAGTATCAAACCAACAAGTGATAAAAGTACATCAAGTAATTTTTTTATTCTTATATACATTATATTACTTTACCTCCTATACTTTTAAGTAGTCATTTCCCACATCTATATTTAGAATCTTACATAAAAAAACAGGATAAATAATAATCTCTTATTAAATCCCGTCTCCACCATTTACTAATTTTACTTCGTTATCCCTTCACATAGCCACTTACATCTAAGCTTAAGCCTCCTGCTTAAACTCATATATAAATGCCCATACAAAATATTCGCCAAACAGTAATTTTGCACGATTAATTTTTGTGCAAAAAGCAAACGTGTGTTCTTTTGCTCATTCTTATAAATCACGCAAGATAGTAAACATATAATTCATATATTTCTTACGATTATCACGTACCAGATATCCTTTTTCTCTTAATTCAGATAAATAGTTATACAATGTGGCTAATAGAACAAAATCATATTCAATCTCGAAATCTTTAGGAGTAAAGATAGGTTTGCTAATTATGGCATCCAAATATTCACCTTTTAGTGGAGATCTTTTACTATTAATTAATTTTTCATAATTTTTATAAGTCTCCAGTATATGTGCAGTCTTTTTTTGATTAATATCCATAAGTCCTTCATTTACTTTATCTAAAAAATAATTTATCCAGGCCTGCCAATTATTTGTTTTAAAAAGTTTAACTAACTGATGGTAATATTTTTTCTTATCCTTACAAATAACAGCAGAGATATAGAAGTTTCTCTCTCTAGTAATACCTAAAAAGTTAAACACATATGGAATTATAGTTCCAGTTATTCTACCATTTACATATCTCCAGGGATGTATCATAACTAGTTGTCCATAAGCAATAGCTGCAGTGACTAATGGGTGTAACTTACTTTTTCTAATAAAATTATCTAAGTTATCCATTAATTCACTTATTCTATCTTGACTGGGCTGCATATGATTTCTAACATCAAGACCCTCAGTAGCCTCTACTAACCAGATTTGTCTTTTTCTATATAACTCTGTTTGAGCTATAGTTCTTTGCTTGCGATTATCAAGTAGTTTCTCTTGAAAATCATTTAACAGCTCAAGGGAAAAACCTCTTTCTTCAATTATAGAGTTTTGCTCTTTATAATAATCAACCATAAATCTGATTTCATTAAGGTCATCAGCACCGTAACCCCTATCCAACAACTTGTCCAGGTATTCATCAAAACTAAGCTCACTTATATCAAGAGATGCAGCAGATAAGACTTCTTCTGCCCTTAAAAAGGCCTGCACAATCTCCTTTTGAGGATTATACCTTAACATACCATCAAAGCGACCTATTTCCAGGTTTAATTGCATAATATGATCCTTGAAATCATTTACTTTTATATTGTTAATTGATAGCATTTCTGGATAATATGCTTCAATAGACATAGTTAACTTCCTTTAGCTTGTTAGCTAATTCCTGTTGAGTTAAATAGGTTTAAATTTATCTCTTATTTTTTCCAAAACATCATTAAGGTTTTTAACTCCTGAACTATAAATCTACTAAAATATGAATTATAATATACAGCACATAATCTTAATGTTTAAAAATTACTTCTTTTACTTGATTAAAGCTACTATTTTCCCGGATCAGTTCTTTAATTCCTTCTATTCTATCCAAATCTTTTATCTGGCGAATATCATTCATTAATTCCAATGCTTCTTTTCCATATTTTAATTCAAGGGCTACTTCTATTCCCTCTATAATACCTTCTATCTTACCTTCTATCTTGCCTTCTATCTTGCCTTCTAATTTTCCTTCATTTCTTAACCTTTCTGCAATTGTCATAATTTCTTCACTCCTTTCAATCGAAACCTTTTTTGCAACATTTTCCAATTTACTTAAAGATAAATCATCCCTAGCATTCATTATATACCTAATGACACATTCAAAATATTCCATATCTGTTTTACTTCTTGCTAGTTCATCCAATAATCTAATTATCTCATTCAATTTATCTTCAAAGTCATTTTTAAATATGTGTCCCAATAACTCTAAGAAGATTCTAAGTTTTAGTTCTCCCTTGATTTGATCAAAGAATATGACAACGACCGTCATTGTCAATATTTGCCGCTAGTGCAAAGTTTATATATTTTATTGTCTATTTTTATATTTCTACGTCTTTCCCTAATTTCCTTTAATTACGCTTGTATTAAATCCTGTAATATTTCCCAATCCGACAAACCACTTCAATCCACATATATTATGATAGAGGAAATATCTTACAAAGTCAAGCTATCAGGGAGTTTTTAGAAGATTTAATTTCCCTTATATTTAGACTATATTCGACATCATTTTGCATATAACCCTTTGCACTAATTGTTGTATTTAAAAACAAGGGACTATCCGCAAGAAAGTCCCTTATATTGGTAAATTAAATGTTACATATTTAACTATACTACAGTTTTTTTTATTTTTAAGTGACCATCATCACTTTTTTATAATACCTGATTAATAACCCAGGTAAAGAAACTAATGACTATTGAACCAACAATCGCTGCTCCCAGTCCACTTACATAAAACCCAGGTACTATAGCTGCTGCAAATAATAACATAAGTCCATTTAAGACAAAAAGAAATAAGCCAAAAGTCAATATGGTAAACGGTAGTGTAAGAATAGTAAAAATAGGTTTTATGATTGCATTTATAAATCCTATAACAAGTGCACTTACTAAAACAGTGAAGAGTCCTTGAATATGAATCCCAGAAACAAGGACAGAAGTAGCCATTAGAACAACCATTGTTGTCAAAAGACTAGCAAAGAAAGACTTCTTCTCTTCTTTATAATGATATTCTTTCTTCATTTTATATATCAACTCCTTTATAATAAGTATATGCTAATACATTCTTAAAGGTTATAGTTTATTCTTTCCTGAGATTACCAATATGAGTCGCTTTATAATTCTCTTTATTAATATACATTCCCCGATCAGCAATGGTAAAGATATCTTCCAGATTTTCTTCATCAGTCTTCTTTATTTCATAACCTATAGAGATATGATATAGGTCATTTGAGTTTTTACGAATCTCCCTATATTCCTTCTCAATCCTTAGAATAATATCTTCCAAAACCTTCTCATCTACCTCTGGAAGGAGTACAGCAAATTCATCTCCACCTATCCTTGCTGCAATATCCCCCTGGCGCACTACTGCTTTTATGGCTTCTGCTGCATCTTGAATGTACTTATCACCCATCTTATGACCATAGTCATCATTAACATGTTTAAGGTAATCAAGGTCTGCTACAATTATTCCAATAGGCAGCTGTCTGCTCTTATCAAGCCTTTCCAGCTCATTTTCAAAGTACCTACGATTATATAGGCCAGTCAATTGGTCATGAAAAGATAGATATTTTATAGCTTCTTCCTCCCTTTTGCGGGCAGTAACATCCTGATAGACAGCAAATATACCCAGGATTTCATCCTTAATGATAACTGGATAGCCAAAAACCATCACATTTAATTTCTCCCCAGTACTGGATTCCCTGATAGTTTCCAGTACTATAGTACCGGTTGAGGCCTTAGTATTCAGATTATTCCCTTCTTCTTTCTTATCTGAAGGGACTATTAGATCATTAATATATCTTCCCTCTACCTCTGACTGTCTATATTTAAACATATTTTGAAAGCTTTTGTTTATCCTGATTACACGTTCTTGATGATCTAAAAGGGCAATCCCAGCAGGTGAGCCTTCAAAGAGTTGTTCAAAAAAAGCACGGTGTTTATCTATCTCTATTTCTGCAGACTTCCTACGATCAATATCTTTGTTAATACCAACTGCCCTAAGGGGGGCGCCTTCATCATCCCGCCGGACAATTCTACCTTTAGATTGAATCCACTTCCAGCTGCCTCCACTAGTCTTCATCCTATATTCACAATAGTAGCGATCTGTCTTGCCCTCAAAATGTTGATCAAGGGTGTGACATACCCTTTGCCAGTCATCAGGGTGGATCAATCTCTCCCAGCTAGAGACATGTGGGGCTATATCTTCCAATTTATATCCAAGCATCTCTGCCCATATCTCATTGTAAGTAGATTCACCACTCTTTATATTCCAATCCCAGAGGCCAAGGTCTGCCCCTTCAATGGCCATTTTATAAACCTCTTCACTATCCATATGCTTATTCTGTTTATTTTCCTTATTTAATAAATTTGATCTATTGGGTTTGCTTTTCATTTTTTCCCCTACTCTCTAGCTCCTCTATTTTCAAAAAGGACCTTCTCCAAATCATCAACAGGCATAGGTCGATAGCAATAGTAACCTTGAGTATATTCGCAATTATTATCTTTAATAAATTGCAACTGTTCGTCTGTCTCTACTCCTTCTGCAATTACCTTTATCCCTAATTGATGAGCCATAGCAATAATGGCGGCAACCACAGAGTGATTTTCTCCCCCTTTTTCCAGGAGACTTATAAATGAACGATCTATCTTCAATCCGTGAACAGGGAAGCGGGTCAGGTAATTAAGGGATGAGAACCCTGTACCAAAGTCGTCAAGTAAGACACGGATATTTCTACTTTTCATCTCATGTAATGTCCTGGATGTCTTTGATGGATTTATTATTGCTGTACTTTCAGTTATCTCTAATACTAATTTTCCAGCTGGAAATTGACAATCAGATAATATGGCTTCTATCTCCTCTAAGAGCTTATCTTGACCAAACTGCCGTGGTGATAGATTTACAGAAAGATAACCAATATCATAACCCATCTTATACCATCTTGCAAACTGTGAACAGGCCTCCCTGATAACGTAATAACCTATCTCGATAATCGAGCCATTCTCTTCAGCTATAGGTATAAACTTTCCTGGTGATATAATCCCTCTTTCAGGGTGATTCCAACGAAGTAGGGCCTCGGCACCAGCAATCTTTCCTGTCTTAACTTCCACAATAGGTTGATAATATACCTCAAACTGTTTATCTTCAAGGGCATGCACTATATTATTTTCTAAGAATAGCCTTTCTGTATTTCGTATATTTATATCATCATTATATAATTGATATGAACCATTACCTATTTCTTTAGCCCGAAACATAGCAGAATCAGCGGCTTTAATTAAACGTTCTTCATTACCACCATCACCAGGATAGATGGCTATACCAATACTGGCCTGGATTAGTATTTCTTCATCATCTATATTAAATGGTTTCTTAATTTCTTCTAATATATCCTCAGCTATAGTGACTACCTCAGGTACTTCTTCAACACCAGTAAGGA
>JADQBV010000443.1 GCA_016278415.1 Halanaerobiales bacterium | reverse complement strand
TTGATGTACCTACACATGTTGCTGGAGTTATGGATTTTGAAAATGGTGCAGTGGCTTCTATTATAACTAGTTTTGATATTTGGGACGCTACTCTGCCAAGAGTAGAAATTTATGGTAGTGAAGGTTCTATAGTGGTTCCCGATCCTAATACATTTGGGGGACCTATTTATCTAAAGCGGCATAATCACGAAGAATGGAACGAAATTCCTTTAAGCCATGGATATGCTGTAAATAGTAGGGGGTTAGGCCTTTCCGATATGGCCCAGGCTATAATAGATGGTGGCAAGCACCGTGCCAGTGGGAAATTGGCATTTCATGTACTAGAAGCAATGCATGGTTTCCATATTGCTTCAAATAGTGGTAAACATTATAATATGAAATCAAAATGTGAGCAACCTGCTGCTTTAGTATAATAATTTTCACTAGAGTATAGAGTGTTGTTTCACCACTACCTTTAATACTTATAGTATCAAAAAATAAAAAGCTATGACCCAGCATATTGATATCAATTGCTGGGTTTTTTATTGACTATAGAGGTTTACTTTTCTAGATTATACTGTGATATTTTACGAAGGGGCTGCTAAAGTAATATTTGTATAGTTTAATCAATATGATTAATATAGGTGTATTAAATAAGTAAGATGAGTAGCTGAAACCGTCACGGTGAGTGGGTTTTATGCGTAAAAATTTCTCAGGGAAGCTGAAGTTTGGGGAATTAAGTATTAAACAGTAAAGATTAAAAGAATATAAAAGTATGAGGTGAGTTACTTGAGATTTAATCAGAAAAAAATCATATATTCCCTTATTATATTTTTTGCCATAATAATTGTTTTCTTTTCCTCTACTATAATAAAAGCTGGGCTCCCCTGTGAGTGTCTAGAGGATAGAGTACTTATATTAAGAACTCCACCATTAGAAGGGTTTGATGTACTGCTGTTACAGGAGAGATTAAAAGAACTTAATTATTATAGTGGTCCACTTGATAGTATTTATGATATTGATGTAGCAAAGGGTGTGGCTGTATATCAAGAAGATAATGGATTAGAGGTAGATGGCGAAGTAGATATGTTAACCTGGGATACTTTGGGAGATGGTATAGTACCTGCCAATAAGGATGAAAAGAAAAAAGGTCCACAGGGAGAGGTTAGTATTGTAATTAATACATATCAAAGGACGTTAACTCTTTTTTCAGATGGAGATATTTTTAAAACATATCCTGTTGCAATTGGTAAAACCAGTACAAAGTCACCGGTAGGGGAATGGGCAATTATAACCCGGAGTAAAGATTGGGGTGGTGGCTTTGGAACACGGTGGTTGGGTTTAAATGTTCCCTGGGGTATTTATGGAATACATGGTACAAATAAACCCTGGTCTATAGGTCGAGCAGCTAGTCACGGCTGTTTTAGGATGTTTAATAGGGATGTAGAGGAATTATTTGAATGGGTACCATTGAAAACACGGGTTAAGGTTGTAGGAAAAAGATTGCCGGTAAATGTAAACAGACCGCTAAGCCCCGGTCAGATGGGACTTTCTGTTATGCAGTTACAGGATAATTTACAATTATATGGTTATGATCCTGGCTATAGAGACGCTCGTTATGGAACGACTACTGAGACTGCCGTAAAAGAATTAGAAGCCCAATTTGAAATGAATGTAGATGGTCATGCTGATTGGAATATCCTTTATTTACTTGATTTACCTGGAACTGAATAGTTTTAAAATTAAATGATTAAGCTTATGGGGTGTTTATATGAGAAAGAAATATGGGATCTTTATTGTTATTATAGTGATACTTTTAGCAGGTTTTGCAGTTACGCTATTAAATAGACTTTATTCCTTTGACTATCTGTATAATTCAATCATAAAAAGAGATTTTGCAGTCAATCCAAGGATTGAAGTAAACCCTGAAAAGGAATATGAGGTAAGAATCTGGCACTATCCATTTTATCGTACAGTTAAAGATAGTGATGAAAAAGAATTTTTTGAGTTACTCAAAAAGGAGATAAATGGTATTTACCCTAATATAAAACTTTTTATCGGGGAAGTTAATTTTGCTACAGGTAATGAAAAACTGCAGTCTGCTATTAAAGATGGTAATCCACCAGATATTTATTTAAATTTAACAAATCAATGTATAATAGATGAAAACCTTCAGATACCTGTCAGTCCTTATATAAGTGAAGCGGAAAAAGAGGGTTTTTACACAGTAAATTGGGATAAAATTAGTCATAGGGATAAACTGTGGGGATGGCCTTTTATGGTCTATCGGCAATTCTGGGTTGCTAATAATGGTTTAGAAATAGGGAAATATCAGTCTCAGGACTTCAAGAGAAGGATTAGTTATTTAGATAAAAATTCTCTCTTACTTAATTATTATGATGAAATCTTATTAAGACAGTTATTAACTGTAGTTGGCTTAGATACATTTAAGTTAGAAAAGAATAGATTAGATATAGATTCATATCGGGCACTAGAAGATATTTTTTATTTATTGCATCGTTTACGTCAAAATGAAACCATTTATAATTCCGGGGATAAAATGACTGATGTACTTCTAAAAGAATTTTTCGGTGAAAAGTCTGTAGTGATAGGTCCTGCTAATCCTTATTTGTATAACTTTATTAATAATAAATTAAATAATAAATACTCCATATTACCACTTGATAATTTAATCAAGACATATAAAATTAATGTTTTTAGACAAAAAAAATATAAGGGTGATGACCATACACGGGCAGTCATGGAAGTTTCAAGAGTTATTTCTCAAAGACTATCATCAGTTATTGCAGAAGATTTAAATTTAACAGTTGCATATATACCTACTATGGAGAGTGGAACTTCAGATACTCGGGAAATTCTTGAAATAAGTCCAGAGTGTCAGGAATATTGGAGTGAGGTTGTTATTCCGGTTTGGATTGATTTTTGGGAAAAGGACTTAACCCCAGGTGAAGCAGTAGCCAGACTAAAGTAAATTTAGTATGGAGAACTTACGAAATAATAATTTTTAAAATAGACGTAAGCAATATGTGAATTTATTTTGTATTTCCCGGGAAATTAGTCGGAAATTATATAAGTTCTGTTTTAATTGCATTTTCTGGGAAGATTTACTTAGATTATGAGAATGGACAAGTATGTTCTATCTACGGGGAGTTAACCTACAATAATTAGTAATAATAACCATTAAGAACATTTGTCAAAGTCCGATTATTACTATACAATATAATTGTAAATTAAAGAGTTCTTCTACCGATTATCTTGTATTACCGAAAGGGGTAGATATTATGACTGAAGCTATTCCATTGAATCGTAGAAGTATAAGATTTGCAAAGTTCTTCAATAATAAGTTTGACTATTCGGAGAACAGATTTGTTACTTAAAACTTAATAAGAACAACCCCACGAAATCCCTGCCACAGTTGTAGCAGGGATTTTTTTGATTAATAATGCACCTGTACCAGGCGAAATTTAACTTCTTTATTACTCCATCCTAAATCCCAGGGTACTTTATCTCTATCTGTATTATGAGAATTTACCAGTGTGTACCCCTTAGAATCACTACCACTAACTACAGATATATGTATAACTTTACCCTTCTTTTCGTAAGCGATATAATCACCGGGTAATAATTTATATGATGAATTTAATACTTTCTCATAGCCTCCATGAGCAATTAAAGATGCCCTACCACTATAAATCATATAGTTGTTAAATGAACTGGCATTTACCCAGGCCCTACTACCTGACCCTCGATAGTAATTCCATGAGCTACTTTTAGCAAAATTACCCCCCTCATATAGTATTTGGGAAGCAAAATTTGCACAATCACCACCTAAATTATTATAATTTTTATAATGGGAATTATATTTATAGTTATACTCTGGTAAACTGGCGGCACCACAGTACCTTTCCGCATATTTTAGTGCATTTTTCCTTCTATCATTGATATTTGAAAGGTCTCTTGCCTTTCCAGAGAGTATTAGTTTTTTAATATCTTGGTTTTCAAGTTCACCTAGATGTAAAGAGTCGGCAAAGGGATCGGTGTACCACTCTCGTGTGATTAGTAGATTATGATCTGTTGGTACAGATCCAGGTGGAAATGTGGAGTCCTTATTAAGTAAACCTGGTGTAGGCATTAAGTCAAGGGAGTGATATGTTCCGATTCTAAAGGAATTTATTTTTTGTAATGAGTCTTCATATGAATAAAAATATTCGGTTGAAACCAAGAGATTTACTGAAAATCCCTCCCCTTTTTTTTTGGCATATCTAACAATAACTAAAGATGCTATATTTTTAAATGTAATCCCCTGTTTTGCAGACCAGGAATGTAAATACTTCATTTTTTTATGTGCATGTTCATAAGCCCAGCGTCCATTTCTTTGATCATGGTTATATAAATTCTTTATATTTTCACTGTTTTTTTCTAATATGGACCTATTTCTAATATTGAAAATTTCCTGTATTTTCATAGTCAACATATCATGTTGAAAATCATCGACGTATATTATTGAATTTTGGCTATTATAGTATTTATAATAAATACTAAAACTTAATAAACTTATTAAGATGATGATGAACAGTATTATTGATATTTTTTTAAATGATAGTAAAATAATCATATTTATCCCCCAAATCACTAGCTTTGCATAAATAAATTTTCTAAAAGTCAAGCATAATATTTGGTAA
>JADQBV010000455.1 GCA_016278415.1 Halanaerobiales bacterium | reverse complement strand
TTTTTACCAAATATTATGCTTGACTTTTAGAAAATTTATTTATGCAAAGCTAGTGCTATAAGATATATTATGAATGCTAAGGAAGAAATTGATGAGAAAGAACTCGCAAAAATAGCAAATGAAGTCTCTTTTGAAAGGGGTGAGGTAATAATGACAATTGCCGAGAAATTAAAAATGGAAGGTAGATTAGAAGGGAAAATAGAGATAGCAAAGAATATGATTAAAATGGGTATGGATATTGACCAGATAGTAAAGGCCACGGATATAGATAAAGATAAAATCAAATTATTGAAAGAGGAAATAAAACATTAACTTATAGCAGGAGAGATCCTGCTTTTTTTATTGCCCAATAAATTTATGTAAAAAAATACTTTTTTTCTCAACCACTTATTACAATTTAGTAAATAATCAAATCTATAATACAGGGTTGGTGATAAAATGGACAATATTGAAGTTGCTTTTTTTGATCTATTCTTTACCTTGGTTAAACCTGGCTATGAGGAAAAAGAAGAGGATAATGAATACTATGATCTTGACCTTAGTATAGAAGAGTGGGAAGAAATATCTGAAGATGAAGAGCTGTATCTTAAGAGGGCTGCAGGGAAGATAGAAGACCCAGTCACTATCATTAAAGAAGTATTGGAGAAATATGATATTGAAATTGATGAATCTCTTATTAATAGTATAGAGGAGAAAAGGATAAAGAGATTTGAAAACTGTCTTAGGCAGATTGACAAGAATATAATTGATACCCTGGAATATTTAAAAAGAAGAGGGATACGGATGTGTTTAATCAGTAATGCTGATGTAATTGATAAGATTTGCTGGGATAGTTCTCCTTTGAATAAGTACTTTGAACATACTATTTTCTCCTGTGATGTTGGTGTCTTAAAGCCTAATAAAGAAATCTATGATATAGGGCTTAAAAAGATGGGAGTAAAGCCAGAGAATGCTGTTTTTATCGGTGATGGGGGTTCAGGGGAATTACAAGGAGCAAGGGATATGGGCCTTAAAACAATACTGGTTATACATTTTTTAGGAGATATGCGTAGTGAAAAAATAGAAAGTAATAGAGAATATACCGATATAGTTATAGATAGATTTAAGGATATAATAAAGTACATATAATATAATACACTTTTCTGATCGTAAATTATATTATTTAGTTGGATTTTTTTGTCTTAAGGTTTGATATTGCATAATGATGTACTCTTAGTAAAATTAAAAATTATAGAAAGAGGAAGAGATAAAATGCTATTAAATTTATTAAAAAGAAGATGTAGTGTACGGAATTTCCTGGATAAGGATATTTCACCGGAGATTATAAAGTATATGATTGAAGCAGGTAGACTTTCTCCATCAGGAGGTAATGAACAGCCCTGGCAATTTGGTATTATTACAAGCGATGACTTAATTCAAGAGATATCTAGACTGGCTTATAAGCAAAAATGGATCAATGAATCGAAGTTAATAGTAGTCCTTTGTACCAGGGTGGTTTCTGATGAAAGAGGGGGAAGAGACATTCAGCAGGTCAGGTTTCCAGAGTTTGCTGATGAAATTAAAAATATGGATAAAGAACTATATAGCTGCCTGAATCTGGAAGAACATCAGACAAAAATACCAGGTACCCATATGATCCTGGCAGCTTTAGAACATGGAATTGGCTCGACATGGATCTCTTATTTTAAAGTAAAGGAAGTAGCCAAATTATTAAATCTGCCCAGGGAAGTAATTCCTGCAGAAATGATTGCCTTTGGCTATCCAGCTGGAGAGATGAAGACAGTAAGCAAGAAAAGTGTTCAGGAACTGGTCTTTTATAATAATGGATATGAAAATACTAATGAAAATCATACTAATTAATGAAAAATTTAATCTTGTAGGTAGTTTGAATTCTCAAAGAAGGTTTCATTATCCTTGATTCTTCCAATGCCAATAAGTCTACCATCAATATCTTCAATCACAAATTCATAACTACCATATTCAGTTATTTGTGGTTTAGATATTATATTTACATCATTTGAAAGGAATTCTTGATATAGTATGTCAACTCCTTCTACAGTAGCTGGATCTATATAGGCATCATAACCAGCACCGTATCTTTTATTATTTGATTCAACCTCGCCAAATTTAGCCTGGACAATGATAAACTCAATAGAATCTCTATATATGGTAGCAAAATTATCAATCTTATCGTAGTGTTCGGCATATTTAAAACCCAGCTTATTTACATAAAATTGTACAGTTCTTTTTACGTCTTTAGAAATAAAAACAGGACATAAGTTCACAAGTTTAGCTTTATTAGTAGTCATAAAATCACCCCTTGAATGCTTATAGTTTCCTTAATTATATCAGCTATTAAAAGTAAATTAAACTGCTATATGGATTATTAAGCATACTTTCAGTAGTGTTATTACAACAACCCTCTTCCCAGACAGTCCGGCAAAAACAAGCTGGTCAAGTAAGGTTGCATTTAAAACAGGGGAAGGGACTTGGAGGACAACACTTGGACCATCTAAAATGACGCATCAATTTTAGATGTGTTCCCACATCGCTATAGAAGTATTAGATTTTATTTATTGTCAGGAGACATTTCCTGACATATTTTATTTTTACTAGCAGGACTTTTTGTCTACATACTGAACTTAATCTATGTAGGAAATAGTTAAATCAAGTCGGGGAGGTAACAATGGAATATAATCTTAAGTTTCATTTGGATCGTTATAATAATAATATCTTATTACAGAAATTACTAAAGAATTTAGTAGAATATATAGAATCAAATTTAGAAAGTAACACACAGTATAATTCTACATATATTCGTTTTGATTTTCCTTCAGGGAAAAAGTGGGCCTGGATTGATACACTAGAAAGTGGGAAAGCTATTCGTTTTAGATTTCATGAAATAGATGAAGATGATCAAGAAAACTTTCATGAGTTAAGTGGATATAGCTCTAAACAAGTAGAACTAGATTCTAAGAAAGGTGATGGTTTTTCTACTGTATTAATTAAAGATATTATAAATATATATGAATCTAGCTTTTTATCATTTTTAAACCGAAAGTACCTAGAGTACAAAAAGTATCATGAAGAGAATAATGATATTCGTAAGATAAAAAGCAGCTTTTTTGATGCAGTTGGAGATGAAGATTCATTAAATCACTTTAATAGGGCGTATATATTGCTTGTGTTGAAAGGTTTTTTAGAATTAACTGATCAAGGTGGAGAAGTGTATTTTGATGCTGTTGCTGACTATTTCAAAGAATTTTATTTAGATAGGAAAAGTAAGGGATTAGAGATTGAGAATAATCCAAGTGATAGAATTGGAGAAATAGAGCAATCTTCTCTGGATGATATAAAATATATGATAAGAACTAGACCCCTAAGTACAGATACTCTAAAAGACCGTTTATATTTAGAAGATCAAATAATTTTAATGAATGAGTATTTATGGTTGGAGCTATCTAGAAATGACATTGAGGATTTAAAGTATGTTTTAAATAGAAAACTTGTTAAATATTTTGACGAAAGAGCTGGTGGTAATAATATGGCAATACCCGATGTTGATAGGGGAAAAATAGAAGAGGCTATAAATTATTTTGATGATAATTTAAGAGATACAGAAGAGTGGAATAATTTTACAAGTAGAAAAAACCATAAATATGCTATTAGCTCTAATGATAGATTATATCCTGTCAAAAAAATCATTAGTATTGCTACTGACGCTCATGTTTCAACATTTAGCGGTGGTGATGAAGCTAATAATTATCTCGCTTTGAAATAGTGGAATTAGATCAAGTTAAAATAGAACCACTGAAAACTGGTTTAGAAGAGATAATAGATAATTATATAGAGGCTAGAAGTCATCAAGAATTTGCTGGACATGACCGTGGAGACTTAGTTAGACATAATATACCTGCGGTTTTGGAGGAATACTTGTTTAAATTTAACATAGATAAAGATCAGTATGAAATCAAGGGTTCAATAGGTCAGGGTAATTGGGCTAAGGTTCCCTGGGTTGCTATTATGGATAATGATATTCAACGACTACTCAAGAAGGCGTATAACGTAGTATATCTGTTTTCTAAAGATATGAAACGTATTTATCTCACATTTATGCAGGGGGTAACCAAAACCAGCAATGAGGAACTAATAAATACCAGGGATAAGCTAAGGGATAGTCTGGATTTAACACCTTTTACAACTAATAATAAAATTAACTTGGCCGATAGCGGTATTGGCAAAGATTATGAACTATCTACTATCTGTTATAAAGAATATAAGAAATCTGATTTTGATAATGATGATGTAATTAATGAAGGTACTTTAGTTAATGATTTAAAGGTGTTTATGGATATATATAAAGAGTACAAAGAAAAATATATCATTGGTGATAATACTAAACAACTTGTAATGAAGAAAAAAGTGGACTGGTCTTCGTTTAACTGGGGCTTTACAATTCCACGTGAATTTCATCAAAAGATATATGACTCTATTAGTGAAGAAATAGAGCCTAGTGAAAGTCAAGATATAACATTGAAATATAATAATAAAGATTACAATGTATCTATAAGAAATGTAAATCGTAATACTAATAGTGAAACATTACAAATGAGATATGATGGAAATGATGAGTTTAAGAATTTATTAACAGATAGGTTTAACCAAAGTTATAATTACATAGTGAAAGAAC
>JADQBV010000311.1 GCA_016278415.1 Halanaerobiales bacterium | reverse complement strand
ATAACTATATCTTAATATTCATATTATATACTATAAATAACCCGTTAAGGGATCATATAGATAAGAAATCTTTTTTCATTATTTCTCCCCCTGCCAGCCGAAAAGGTTGGCTTTTTTCTTACTTAAAAATAAATTTCACTTTGCCCTCCTCTATCTTTAACCTAGCCGAGAACGACTTGCCTGATTTGCTTCTAAAGCCTTTAAGCTTTTTAGTAGTTCCTTCACAGCATAACTTTTTGACTATATCAACGGTGATTTTTTTACTCAATATATTTTTGCCAATAGTAAACTTACAATTAGTTTTATTATAATCACTACAACCGAAAAAGTTGCCCTTGTCTATTATTCTGCCTTTATTACAAATAGGACAAATAATTTTTTCGATTTCTTCTTGTTCCTGTACCTTATCAGGAAAAGCAAAGTTAATTTTATAATTGTCATCTAACATTAACCTAGCCGAAAACTTTTTGCCTTTTTTGCTTTTAAAACCCTTAAGTATATTGGTTTTTCCCTTTTCACAAAGCATTTTTAACTGGTTATCTGTCAACATTTTGCCAGCAATCCTATTAATAGTAAAACCACAGTTAATATTGTCTTTATTCCAGTTAGTACAACCGTAAAAGTTCTTTCTTTTCACAAGAACTCCACTTTGACAAGCCGGACAGCCCACTATTCCTTTGGCTATACTGACCCTTCCAATATCTATATTTATATCTTTAAGCTTCTTAATTTCTGATTTCAATTTATTTATTTCTTCATTAAGCAATTCTTCACTTTCAATCTTACCTGATCGTATTCCTTCAAGTTTTCTTTCAAGAATACCTGTTAACTCAGGATTTTTAAGCTCTTCAGTATTGATTATATCTATAATGTTTCTACCAGCCGATGTTGTGATTAATTTTTTCTTCTCTTCAACAATATATTTTCTAAACAACAATTTTTCGATAATTCCTGCCCTGGTAGCTACAGTGCCAATAGAATATTTGTCTAATTGAGCTAATAGATCACTTTCATCAAAAAGAGCCGGAGCCTCTGTTTTCTTATCAATCATATTTAACCCTGTAACTTTTTTTATCATATCTTTTTTCAAATTAGCAGGTAAGGGTTTATCTTTTTTATTCTTATCTGGATAAATAGCCTTCCATCCTTCATCAAGAACAATTATACCTTTTGATTCAAATTGATAATCTTTAACAATTGTAATAAGCTTAGTAGATTCATATGTATATGGTTTAAAAAATTGTGAAACAAGTCTTCTAACAACTTCATCAAACAGTAATTTTTCATCTGAATGTAATTTATTATATATTGAAGATATATTCTTATTAAAAGCAGGTATGATAGCATGGTGATCTGTTATCTTGCTATCATTAATAAACCTTTTAGTGTATCGCAACTTCCCTAAATCAATAGAAGAAATATATGTAGCATACTTTGCGAAATTAAGACTACGTAAAATTCCTGGTATTTCTTTTTTATGGGTTTCTGCAAGAAATTTGCTATCTGTACGAGGATAACTTAAAATCTTATATCTTTCATACAAGTTTTGAGCTATATTCAAGGTTTTTTGAGAAGAAAACTTATATTTTTTATTCATTATTTTTTGTAAATCTGTAAGGTTAAATAAACGAGGAGCATACTTAAGCTTTTTCTTTTTAGTAATTTTCTTAATCTTACCATTTTGATTTTTACAATCTTTATAAATCTTATCTGCTAAATCAAAATCAAAAACTTTATAATTTTTCCCATCAATATATTTTCCAGTATAATCTTCAAATTCTGCTTCAATTTCTTTATAAGGGATAGGTTTAAAATTCTTGTTTTCATTTTCCCTTACATAAATGAGATTTAGTATAGCAGTCTGTACTCTACCAATGACAATAGCTTTATTGCCTTTATTTCGAGTCGTATAAGCCCTGGTATAATTAATACCTATCAACCAATCAATCTCTGCCCTTATCTTTGCAGATTGATATAAGCTATCATACTTACTAGAGCTCTGTAAGTTATTAAAACCCTTTCTTATTGCTTCAGCTGTAAGAGAGCTTACCCATAATCTTTTAATTGGTTTCGTCGTTTTAGTGGAGTTAATAATATATCTTTGGATTAGTTCCCCTTCTCTTCCAGCATCACCACCATTAATAATAAGAGCTACATCATCACGGTTAATTAATCCCTTAATAATCTTATATTGGTTTTTAGCACTATCCAAAAGAGTAAGTTTGAACTTTTCTGGAACAATAGGAAGGTCTTCAAAGGTCCATCTTTTAAATTTTGAATCATAGATTTCTGGTTCAGCCAAGGAAAATAAATGTCCAAAGCTCCAGGTGACAATATATTTTTGTCCTTCCATATACCCGTCTTGTCTTTTACTACACCCTAAAATCTTAGCATAATCTTTACCAGCAGAGGGTTTTTCAGCTATAACTAATTTTTTTAAAATAAAACCACTTCCTCAAAATGCAGACTAAAATCTCTTACATCACTAACTCCTATAATTATAACATTTCTTTTAATAAAAGGACGGAAAAAACAGATTATGCTGAAGATATTAACTTATAGTCTTCCGTAGTCAGTATTTCAATAAACTCGTCGATACTAGTAATTTTCTTTTCTGTCATAATACCTCCACGGGCTAAATCTTCTTCTTCATGAAAATCAGAACCAGACAGCATTTTTAGACCATGTTCCTTAGCATAGCTAAATGCAAGATCATTTCTAGAATTATGTCTAAGGTTACCATTATATACCTCAATACCATCAAGTAAAGCAGGCTCTACTACACTCATACCAGGGCGAAAAGGATGAGCCTGATATATTACTCCACCTTGCTGTTTGATTAATTCTTTAACTATACTTAACTCTAATTTGTGAAGGTCTTTGTTCTCTTTTAAAAAATTTTCATCAATACCATAAACAAGATAATCATTTGTCGACCACACAAAATTTAATTCTATACCCAGTAATACAACTAAGCCAACTTTTTTGGCTTCCTCTTTTGCAATATTGTAACCCATTAACAGTTTGTCCATTTCATCATTCCAGCATAGTTTCTCATGGTTTTTAAAGAAATAGTCACCATAATGATCTGTGATTATAAGCCCATCATAAGCCATTTCTCCATACATATTTACCAGTTTCTTAGCCTGAATTGACCCACAAGGACTGACTTCAGCTGTATGCACATGTGTATCTATCTTATACATATATATTTGACCCCTTTTGTTTTTTTGTAATGGAAGTATCAAAATATTAAATTTCCTTCCTTTGGATGCCAACTTAATTCTATAATTATCTCTACTTGTCGCTATGTTTTAGGTAATATATCCCTGCCCTCATAGTAAAAACTGCATACACTGATAATAGTATACCAAAGACAGGTACGCCAAAAACACTCACCAGTCCACCTATCAGAAATATTTTTTATATGTCTTGATGATAAGTATCTGATATCTTTTTAATATCATCATCAGAAAATGCTTTATGTGTTCTATCATCCATATATCCCCGTTTTCTTGCATCTATAAATAATATTTCTCCATTTCTCTCCCTATACCTTCTATCCCTCTTGTTCTTTTCTAAAAACCATAGACAAACTGTGATATCTGTAGTCATTCAAAATATTTCTTACTGCAATATTTTGTTGCAAAAAAAATAGCCCCGAAGGACCTTATGCATACTTATAACTATCTAATTTTCTTACTTATTAATAAGTTCAGCAAAATCCACTCTGTTTTGAGCTGCATTATTTAAGGCCAAGTTAACCCTATTATTATTGCTTTTAATATCTTTTTTATTTCTGACAATTTCCCCTTCTGTTTTAGCTAGTGTAGTCTTTATGTTTTCTATCTCAGCAAAATGAGTATCGGTTCTATCTTCTAAAGCCTTTAATATGTCATAATTTGCATCTACTCTTAATTTGATAGTATCTATCTTTTCGCTATTTTCACTTAATTTCTTAGTATTTTGTTCTAGCTTTTTGTTGTTTTCACTTAATTGTGTTTTAATCTCACTTACTTCCTTGCTTACACCTTTTATTTCAATACTCATACCTTCTAGCATCTTAAGAATTTTATCTTCAGAAGTCATTATGTCCGCTCTCCTTTCTTTAATATTTATAAATTCTTCTAAGTTACTTAAGTTCTATATTATTATATTCTAGATTACTTAATAATTACCTTTAAAAAATAATAAGACCTTTCAATTAATTATTAAAGAAAGGCCTTTTTTTATACCAATATAATATTTACCTTCAACAGCTCCCTACTGCTTCCAATCTTCTAAACGCTGCTTTAACATGTCTTTCTTTTCTTGATACTCCAGTAATTTTTCCTTTTCTCTCTTAACTAATTCCTCAGGTGCCTTATTAACAAATCCTTTGTTGGCAAGTTTGCCTTCAGCCCTCTTGATCTCTCCTAACATCTCTTCATATTCTTTTTCCAGTCGTTCAATCTCTTTATCGATATCAACCATTCCTTCAAGTGGAAGTATTACTTCTACCCCTCCAGTAATAGCTGTTGATGCCTTATCAGGCTTATCTGCTAATTCGACCTCTACCCTCAGTTCATTTAAACGACCTAAGTCTTTTATATAGTCATAGCCTTGTTCAACTATATCCTGTTTTTCTGCTGGGACACTGAGAATAGCTTTAATCCTTTTACCAGGATTAACCTTCATTTCATTTCTAATATTTCTAATAGATT
>JADQBV010000329.1 GCA_016278415.1 Halanaerobiales bacterium | reverse complement strand
TTGTTGATAAATTTAGCAGGCAATGTTATAATAATTTAAGAATTAGTGGCAGAAGATTAGTTGAAGTAGAGAGTTTGTAAGAATTAGTTTAATAGATATATATAATTAGGTCTAATATAGAGATATAATTAGAACTAATATAGAAATAGAAGAAATAAGATAGTGGAGGAAGAAGGAGGAAGTCTGTTGAAAACCGATCATATACGTAATTTTTGTATAATTGCACACATTGACCATGGTAAATCAACTCTAGCCGATAGGCTTTTAGAATATACAGGAGTGGTTACTGAAAGGGATATGCAGGAACAGGTCCTGGATAAAATGGATTTGGAAAGAGAAAGAGGAATAACCATCAAGGCTCAGGCTGTTAGATTGGATTATAAAGATTATGAACTTAATCTAATAGATACCCCTGGCCATGTTGACTTTGCCTATGAGGTATCAAGGAGTTTAGCTGCTTGTGAAGGGGCTATATTGGTTGTAGATGCTTCACAAGGGGTAGAGGCCCAGACCTTGGCTAATATCTATCTTGCTATGGAGCATGATTTGGAGATAATTCCTGTAATTAATAAGATTGATCTTCCTAGTGCAAATCCTGACTGGGTAAAAGAACAGTTAATGGATATTGGACTGGATGTAGAAGGGGCTATTCTAGCCAGTGCCAAGGACGGAAGAGGGATTCAAGAAATATTAGATGCTATTATTGAGAAAATTCCTGAACCAGATGATACTATAGATAGACCTTTGCGTGCATTAGTATTTGATTCTTTTTATGATACTTATCAGGGTGTAGTGGCCTATGTCCGAATTGTAGATGGTCAGGTAAAACCTGGTCAAAATATTAAGATGATGGCTAATAACAAAAAATATGAGGTTGATGAGGTAGGTATTTTTCAGCCTAATATGAAAAAAACTAATAGTCTTACTGCTGGAGAGGTAGGTTACATTATTGCTGGCGTCAAAGATGTGAAAAATTGTCGTGTTGGTGATACTATAACTCTAGCTAATAACCCGGCTGCAGAGGCTTTGCCCGGATATAAGAAAGCTAAACCTATGGTCTTTAGTGGGCTTTATCCTACAGATAATGCTGATTATGGTTTATTGAATGATGCCTTAGGAAAACTACAACTTAATGATTCTTCCTTAACCTTTGAACCCGAGACATCAGAGGCCCTTGGATTTGGATACCGAGTAGGATTTCTAGGCTTACTTCATATGGAGATTATCCAGGAACGGCTAGAAAGGGAATATGATCTTGATCTGGTAATAACGGCTCCCAGTGTAGAATATCAAATAACTAATATTAATGGTGAGGTTATGGAGATAGAGAATCCTGCTGAGTTTCCTGAGGTAAATGAAATTGAAAAGATAGAAGAACCATATGTAAAGGCAATTATTTATTTGCCTGATGAATTTGTAGGTCAGGCAATGGAACTTTGTCAGGCAAATCGTGGTGATTTCAAAGATATGCAGTATATAGATGAAAACAGGGTAGAGTTGACTTATGAAATGCCTTTGAGTGAACTGATTACTGATTTTTTTGATCTTTTAAAATCCAGAACTCGTGGTTATGCTACCCTTGATTATGAATTTTTAGGTTATAAAGAGAGTGACTTGGTTAAACTTGATATTCTTATGAGTGGAGAGGTTGTAGATGCATTGTGTATAATTGTTCATAGCGACAACGCTGAGAGCAAGGGTCTTTCGTTGGCTAGAAAGTTGAAAAAATTAATTCCTCGTCAGATGTTTGAAGTGCCAATTCAAGCATCAATAGGTAGTAAGATTGTGGCCAGGGTGAATATTAAAGCATTACGTAAGAATGTATTAGCTAAGTGTTACGGTGGTGATGTCAGTAGGAAAAGAAAACTTCTGGAGAAACAGAAGGCAGGTAAGAAAAGAATGAAGATGGTCGGTAAGGTAGAGATACCACAAGATGCCTTTATGGCAGTTTTGCAGAGTGATAATGATGATTGAAAATAATCGCAAAAGTGATTTAAATAAAAATGATTTAAATAAAACGAGAGATATATTTATGAAGGATAATAAAGCTTTTGGATTATACCTGCATGTTCCCTTTTGTGAGGGAAAATGCAGGTACTGTGATTTTTACTCCGTAAACTATAATATGGCCGGAATGAATGACTATCTTGTTTGTTTAAAAGAGGAAATCAAACTATATTCTTCATCTGGTAAAATCCCTGCTATCGAAACAATATATATTGGTGGTGGTACTCCTGGTTTATTAACAGTAGAGCAGTTGGCTGAAATATTAGAGCTAATAACTCAGTGTTTTAATTATCCTATAACAGAGGAAGTAACTATTGAAGCAAATCCATATTCACTAAC
The DNA here is from genome assembly GCA_016278415.1 of Halanaerobiales bacterium. Next base: position 2,365 of record JADQBV010000329.1, on the reverse strand, counting down.
AGAGGAGAAAATAGCAGGCTATAGGGGGCTAGGGGTTAACAGACTAAGTCTTGGTGTCCAATCTTTTAATGATATGGAATTAAATTTCCTGGGAAGAAAACATACAGCAAGTGAGGCTATAGAAACTATTAATTTAGTAGATAGATATTTTAATAACTATAATATTGATCTTATATTTGCTATTTCTGGACAAAAAGTAATTGAATGGCAGGAAACATTAAAGAAAGCAATTGCACTAAATCCAAAACATATATCATTATATAACCTACAAATTGAAGAAGGCACACCATTAGCTGTATCGCTAAATGCTGGGGAATTTGAAGCAATAGATGATAGTATTGATGCCGAAATGTATATACTGGCTCAGGACATGCTAGTTAATAGCGGATATCAGCACTATGAAATTTCAAACTTTGCTAAGCCAGATTTCCATTCAAGACACAATCGATTATACTGGGAGTTAAAACCCTATTTAGGCCTGGGACCTGCAGCTCATAGTTTTACAGGTAAGGTTCGGTTTAATAATTATTCTGATATAATCAAGTATAATAAAATCTTGTCTAAGGATACTCAAAATCTGGATTTTTCTAAGAAGAGATTCTGTAAGAATAATGAGGATATAAATTCATATATAGACTGTCTACCTATAGATAATATTATGGTATTAACAAGAGAAGACTTAATAGCTGAAAAACTCTTTATGGGTTTACGGCTGCTAGAGGGGGTTACACTTGAGGCTTTCTTTGAGGAGTTTGGAATAAGATTAGAAGAATATTATCATCAGGAAATTAAAAACTTGCAATCCCTAGACTTAATAGAATTTAACAAGAATAGAATGAAGTTAACAAAAAAAGGTATTCTACATGGTAATAGAGTGTTTATGGAGTTTTTACCTTAAGAAAAGAAAAATATATTTTCTATTAATTTACTGTATAATTAGCAGTATAATGTTGACAAAATTATTCTAGTATGTTATCTTATTATTAGTAATTAGCACTCGCTGCTAATGAGTGCTAACAAAAGGGGTGATTTTGATGGTTAAGTATGTTGATGATAGAAAAAAAGGTATATTAAGAGCCATCATACATGAACATATTCTGACTGCAGAGCCTGTAGGGTCAAGAACCCTTGCGAAATCGTATAAGTTGGGTGTAAGTTCTGCTACCATTAGAAACGAGATGTCAGATCTAGAAGAAATGGGTTTTATTGAACAGCCTTATACCTCAGCTGGTCGTGTCCCTTCAGATAAAGGTTATCGTTTTTATGTTGATAGTCTTATAAAAGAGGATGAACCTAGTAATTTTAAAGTGAATTTTAAGGAACTTCTTGATAACATACAATTTAGAAAACAGGGTATACAGAACATAATGACACATATGGCTCGTATGTTGTCACAGGTAACTCATTATACTTCGGTTGTATGTGGTCCGCAGATGGAGAAAACTAAAATCAAACAATTGCAGTTGATGCAGATTGACAGCAATAGCGCATTATTTATATTAATAACAGACTCTGGTCTGGTGCATAATAAGGTAGTAAAACTGAAAACATCTATAGATAGAAAGCATTTGAGCTATTTAAATGAATTTTTTTCAGATAAACTTCGTGATAAAGAATTAACTGAAGTTAACGCAAATTACTTAAAAGAGTTGGAGAAAGAACTAGTTCATAGAATAGATATATCTCATGATTTGTTAGAGATAATTTACAATGGTTTAACTCTGGTATCTAAACCAGATGATTATAAACTTTACCTTGGAGGCACTTCATATATTCTGGACCAACCAGAATTTAGTGATATTGATACTGTCAAAAGAGTGCTTAAGATTCTTGATCATGAAGAAATACTTAAGGATTTATTTGCTAAGATGCCCAATAAAGAATTAGAGGTTATGATAGGGCAGGAAAATGATTTAGAAGATATGCATAAATGTAGTATAGTTTTTGCCACCTATAATATTGGTGTTAAAGCCAGTGGTAAAATAGCTGTAATTGGTCCGACCAGGATGGAATATCCTAAGGTTATGGCCTCAGTTAATACAATGTCAAGTTTATTAGGTAAAATAATTTCAGAATTAAGTGGGTGATATTATGGTAGATGAAAGCAAAGAAAATGATGAAAAGGATCCAAATACTTCACAAAGTAATGATCAGTTAAATAAAGATAGTAGTGGTGATATTGGTGAAGAAATGGATGTAAATTCTAGCAAAGTAAATGATCAGGATATGGAAGAAGACAAGGCTAATAGTGATGAAAACGAGGGTGATAATATAGAAGAAAATGAGGGTTTGAATTCGCTTGAGTTACTAAAAACTATAGCTAAATTGGAAGAAACTATAATCCGATTGGAAGCAGAAAAAGAGT
>JADQBV010000321.1 GCA_016278415.1 Halanaerobiales bacterium | reverse complement strand
TAATAGATTGCCAATTGAGTCCGATCTCTTAATTCCAATTTATCCAAAATAATTGATACATTATTTCTTACCGTTCCCTCACTGAGATAAAGCTGTTTAGCAATTTCTTTATTAGATAGTCCACTGGCTATAAGTTCCAGAATATCATTTTCTCTTGTAGTCAAACAACTTTCTCCTTTTATGTCTGTAAAACTTTTTAAAGCCTCTTCACTTATAATCGGAAGACCTGCGTATACAGTTTGAATGGTTAATTTTTGCTTTTCAATATCATCAGATTTCAATAAATAGCCTGAGGCTCCCGCCTGCAGTGATTGGTGAATATTTATATAATCATGAAATGTAGTTAACATAATAATCTTTATATCAGGATAATTTTTCTTGATAGTCCTACAGGCCGCAATTCCATCCATCTCCGGCATCTGAATATCCATCAGAACAATATCCACAGGATGATTATTACAAAATTCTATTGCTTCATTACCATTATAAGCAGACCCTATAATTTCAAATTCCGGAATTGTGGATAAAATAATCTCAAAGCTTTCAATAACCATTTCATCATCATCGACAACTAAGATTTTCATAACTTCACCTACCATTTATTATGTTTCTATGTATATTGCACTAATTCATAATTATCATTAACCCGTTAGTTTGGCAGATCCTTTTCTCCTCTTACTTTTTTTGCATTGGAATAATAATAATTAGTTTATATGTATCCTGTATTTGTATACTTAAACTGCCATTAATCGCTTCAAGCCTTTTACGCATATAACGTAAGCCGTTTCCTTTTATAACATCTTTTTGTATTATATCGCAATTATTTTTAAAACCATCATTTTCTATCACAAGTCTAACAATATAATCTGTAATTTCAAGGGATATATTGACCATACTGGGTTTAGCATGTTTCGTAATATTAGTTAAAGCTTCTTTTACTGTTATCAATATTAACTGCCAGATATATGGCTTTAGATTAATAAAATCCCCACTATGTTTAAATTCAATTGGATGAATAAAGTTTTCACATAAGTGATTTAACTTATCCAATCCTGTTTCATAAACAGGTTCAATATGGTTAACTGAATCTTTTAATTGCTCCAGGCCATTCTCCAGTCTTTCCTCTGCTTTATTAAGAGTTTCTTCTGCTTTTTTAAATTGGTCTGAATCCAGCAATGTCTTATAGGCTTTTAATGATAGATGGGCAGCAGTCAGTTCATGGCCAAGATTATCATGTAATATCTCGGCAATCCGCTGTCTTTCTGTCAATCTGGATATTTTCTCTGTATCCTTGTAATCAGATAATAACCTAGCCTGGATCGATTCCAGATCATAGATATGTTGGCGTAGATGATCGATTGTATCTTTACTGGTATTGCTTTCATTCTCCCAATGATGGAGGATCATACCAAACAAAATAGCCTGTATTATTAATATATAATAAGTAGTCCCAGTAGGAATTATTGCTCCAACAAATATTAAGGGGATCAGATAAAGTAATTTATTCTTATGGGAAAAATAATATGCAAATATAAAAAGATATAAGGCTGTAATGGGATAAAATAATGAAAGAAGTATAAATATTAATTGATCTACTAACATATAAACAGGTTTTATAGGTGTTCTCCATCTTAAAACAATACTAAATACAATAATTAAGTAAAGTAAAAAAACCGTTTGATCAAAAAAAGGCAAAAGTATAACTAGTAATACCAGTAATTGAATTAACATTATAATCAAATATAGTATCTCTGGCCTGATCTTAAACGGTTTTTTTATCATAATATTTTAATATCTCCTTTTACTTCCCAAGAGTAATAATACTCCCGAATAAACTAATAAAACAACATATGCCATTAGTACACCTATTATTTTATCATTATATACGGCTTCAAGTCCAGAAGGCAGCCAATAAGTTGGTAAAACCATTATCTTATTTCTAATACTCTCCGGATAAATTTGTAATGGAATTGTTACACCACTGATCAAACACATAAGAGAGCCCAAGCCAGAGAATAAAGCAAAAGAAATATTATAGGATTTAAATAATGAATTCCAGCATAAGGAAAAAGCAATTGTCATAATACTAAATAGAAAGTATAGAATAAAGATTAATCCATAGTTAAAAACCACCTCTCCCCAGTACAGATAGATTCCCAGTGTAAAGACAATATTTTGCACTGTTAGTATTAAAAGAAAAGCCAGTAGATGGGAGCCTAAATAATAAAAATAACTGATTGGTGTAGATGAAATCCTGATAATAATTCTACTGCTGCGGTCTTCTATAATCGGCCTGGATAAAAGAAAGGCCGAGAATAGATTAATCAATCCATAAATACTTAAGCCATTTGGAAAGCCACCTCCTTCTGCCGGAATGAACAGTACAACTAAAGGCAGTATAAATATAACCAAAATATTTATAGGTTGTGCGAAACTCCGTTTTAAAACATGTTTAAATAATGTCATAAAATCACCTTCTTACTTAAAGGTTTTAACATAATGAAAAGAATTATGGTAATTGTCATTAAAGGAATAATCCCTATAAAAATATCCTGATAGTTTTGATTTATAATCCCCAGAATTGCTGTTCTGGCCAATGATATTGGTGTCAAATATTTTTTTAACAGTTCAAATATTTGCAGATCTGGTAGAGGAAAATATAAACCTAGAATTATCGGTGCAATACTTCCATAAAGTGCTGTAATTGCATTAGCAGTTTTAACTTTTTTGGTTAAAAACAAAATATTCCCTCCAATAAGTTGATTTACTACCGCCGAGAGTAATAAGACAAGTAATATTGCAATTATTGATTCAAACCTTGCATCAAGAAAAATGATAGAAAATATAACAATAACACAGGTTTGTAAAAAGCTTACTATAGTACTTGTTAATAAAACAGATATCACAATTTTTCGGGAACTTGTTGGAGCTGCTAATAATCGATCATGCATAGGTGATAAAAAATCCTGGCCTAATGTTTCAAAACTAAGGGCAGCACCATAGATTTGAAAAGTCAAAGCAAAACCAATTGTTAACATTGATGATATTTCAGTCATATCAACTACTGTATTTGTTTCAATCATATTACCAGAATAAATGAAATCAAAAATACCTATTAATAAAATGGGTAGAAGAATAAGAATAATATGTCCAATTAAATCTCTTGAACTCCTTAGAAAGTGAAATTTTAACATTATTCCACCTCATCCCTTAATTGTTTACCGGTTAGTGTTAAAAAGACATCTTCCAGGTTCGGCTGTTTTGAATTAACATTGACAACTCCTAAAGGAGCCAGCACAGCAATAATCTTATCAATAATAGTAATACCACCTGGAACAATGATATGATACTGATTCTCTTTAATGACTACTTCTTTTATATCTGCCATCTTCAATAACTCATCTTTCTGCTCTTCGCTGGCCATTCTAACATCTACTAATATATGAGAATCTCCTTTGATACGGGCTATTAATTCCCTCAGTGTCCCCGAAGCTATTACATGTCCCTGATCCATAATATAAATCCTGCTGGCAATAGCCTCTACTTCTTCAATATAATGAGAAGTGTAGATTACTGTAGTACCTTCGGCAGCTTTCTTTTTTACAAAATCAAGGATATAGTTTCGGGATTGTGGATCTATACCAACAGTGGGTTCATCCATAATTAGTAAGCGGGGTCGGTGTAAGATAGAACAACCAATATTTAGTCTCCTTTTCATTCCCCCTGAGTAATTTTTGGGCCGATCATCCAATCTCTCTTCTAAACCAATAATCCTGGCAACTTCCTCAATTCTATCTTTGAGTACCTGTTTTTCTAAACCATATAAACTACCGAAAAAGGCTAGATTTTCTCTTGCTGTCATATCTTCATATATGGTGACATCCTGAGTAACAAGTCCGATCTGACTTCTAATAGATTTATTTTTCCCATCCTGTTCCATCCCAAAAACAGTAATATCTCCTTCATCAATTGGTAGTAAACCAACAATAGACTTAATACAGGTCGTCTTTCCGGCCCCATTTGGACCAAGTAAGCCGATAACTTCCCCCTTTTTTACTTCCAGAGATAAATAATCTAATGCCAGTTGTTCATTAAATCGTTTAATTACATTTTCCATTTTTAAAATCATTTCTCATCACCTCTACTGTTATTATAACGAAATATAGAATGATATGTAGTTACATTTGTCATTAATCCTTGTTAAGCCTTTTCTGTGATATTATATCAAGCAAAAAGAAGCGGCGGAGGTTACCAGTCGCTCCTGTTTAGTATTACCAAACACTATTAATTTTTAACACCTGTATAGATCAGAATGGCGTCTCTCAGAAATTTGTTTATAATCTTTTTGATACTATCCAGATCAACTTAAAATTCTGTGTAAAATTATATCTGCTGTAATCTATCAACTTCATCTGAACCGTAAATTCGGTATCCTGACGAATTTATCCTTGCCGGCTTTAGGATTTCAATTTCATCATAATATCTTATTCTCCGTGAAGTAACACCTGCCAATTGAGCTAACTCTTACAATGTATACTCCACGATGTTTTCATCTCCTGATAATGTAACTATACACCTTGACGTTACGTCAATGTATAATAATATAAATATATAAGTATTAAGCAAATTTAATAATATATATTTTCATTTTATTACCTAACACATAGGGCTATATAATTTACCTCAATTAAATCACTTGATGCAAAGTAAAATAAAAGCGAGATAGCCT
>JADQBV010000446.1 GCA_016278415.1 Halanaerobiales bacterium | reverse complement strand
GATTTTTTCGGTTTTCATAATAATTTTGATGAAGAAGAGAGAGAAATAATTGATAACTCTGATGATAAAAGAATAATAAGTATCTATAAACGGCAGGGTTTTAGAATTATGGTCCATAGCCCTGAGTCTTTTACAGAGGTTCAGGATATTGTTGACCAATTAAAATCAAAGAAACCTATAATACTAAATTTAGAGGCAATGGAGAGGGATATGGCTAGACGGATAGTTGACTTTATTAGTGGTGCTGTATATGGTATTGATGGTAATGTTCAAAAAATATCTGATGCTATTTTTATTTTTGCACCAAATAATATTGATATAGATGGAGAGATGATGAAAAAAAATAAATCATTATTTAGATAAAAAGGAGGATGTCATGAATTTATTAGTTTATATAATTAAAACATTATTTTCTATATTTTATTGGTTACTCATTATCCGAGCGGTAATAAGTTGGTTGTCACCTAATATACATGATCCAAATTGGAGAAAGTTATTAAAATTATTATATGATGTAACCGAACCTATTTTAAGTCCTATTAGAAAAGTTCTCCCATCTAATTCCTGGGGAATAGATTTTTCTCCTCTTATTGCTTTATTTGCTTTAAGTATTATTCGTAATTTCCTTATAAATTTGTTATATTATTTAGCAGTGGATTTAGGTATTTAGCTAATATAAAGTATAGATAAAGTAAAAATAACAGTAATTAATTATTCTATTGTTTTAGTTTAGTAAGGAGTGTTATATATGTTAGATAGAGAAAAATTAAGTTCACATCTCCATAATGAAGAGGAGATGATGCTAGCAGGTCATATATTCGATAAAATTGAAATGGTTAGCAAAAGAAAAAGTAATGAATCAACTAATTTCTTGAATCCTTATGAGTGTGAAATTGCAACTGGTATTATTAAGCAAATCTATGAGGTCAATTATATTGTTGATGGTGGATATAAAGATTCAGAAAGAAAAAGGATAACGATCTTTCCAGAGTATCTTTTCCCTGATCATGTAGAAAGTCCTATTAGTATACTTAAAATAAGTGGTAATTTCAAGTTTCAAGCAGTAAGTCATCGTGATTTTCTTGGTTCTATTATGGGCCTTGGAATTAAACGGGAAATGATAGGTGATATAATAATAACTGATGATTTTGGTCAGGTAATTGTAGCAGATGAGTTAAAAGAATTTGTTTCTATGAAATTAAATCATGTCCATGAAATTCCTGTTGAAGTAAGTGAGATGAATTCTGATGATTTAGTTATACCAACTGAAAATACCAAAGAAATAAGGACAACGGTTGCTTCTATGAGACTTGATGCAGTTGCTAGTGCTGGATTTGGTGATTCTAGAAGCAAAATAACCAGAGATATAAAGAGTGAGAAGGTTAAGGTTAATTGGAAAGTGGATAATAACCCAGCTAGTAATATTGAAATAGGGGATATGATTTCTATTAGAGGAAGAGGCCGTGTTAAAGTAGAGCAAGATATTGGTGTATCGCATAGGGGTAGAACTAAACTGATTTTACAACGTTACACCTAATTATGCATTAATATTATAAAGTTTTATGGTTCTTCTCCTTTTCCGTTGGTGAAAAATGTCCGACAATTTTGCTGTTACTTCATTCATGAAAAAGTCTAAACCCCAATTACTCCTTCAATTAAGAAGCAACAAAATCAAACTCACTATCGTTCAAACAAGATTTTGTTAACCAGCTTCTTGCATTCAGTCGTAACTGGAGACTTTTTAAATTCATTCAGCTAAACAGCAAAATATCTAGGTATATTACCAACGATTATGGAGATGATCCAGTTTTATATAGATTATAATTTATATAGAATCAGAGGAAGTCAATTTAATTTTCATGCCTGATAATATATTAAAAGAGGTGAGTGTGATGAAGATTTCTCCGCTTGATATCTATAATCATGAATTTGGGAAAAAAACTTTTGGTTATAATGTTCAGCAAGTAGATGAATTTCTTGATGAGATTGGTGTAGCTTATGAAAAATTATTAAAAGAAGTAAACCATCTCCAAGATGAGAATGAGCAACTAAAAGAAAAACTAACTAGTCAGGAAGATATGGAAGATAAATTAAAGAATATTATTTTGACTGTCCAGGAAACAGCAAAGGAAATGACAAACCAAGCACATAAAGAAGCAGATATTATAATTAAAAAAGCAGAAATTAAGGCTAGCAAAATTGAAGAAAAGGCTCGAGATAAGATTAAAGAAGAATATACAGCATTCCAGGCTATAAAAGAAAGTCGGGAATTATTTAAGATAAGGTACAAAACAATGTTAGAGAGTCATCTTGAAATGCTAAAAGATGATGATAATCTTGATAATAATGTTGAAGAGATAGAGAGTTATGGCCGTGATTATGGGTTGGACGGGTAAATATTATGGTAGATTTTAGCAAAAGGTCCCTTTGATTAGGGGCTTTTCTTTATTAATAGGGGATTTTTTGTAGGGAAAACAGGTGTAATTGTAATAACTGTAATTGTAATAATAGTATTAAGCCTCACTTTATTCTTGAGATTTGGAATTTGTATTAAAGTAAGTATCATAAAATGATTATTTTTTAGAGATTTCGTAAATGATTTTTTATAATACTTGACAAGACTCCATATATATAGTAAACTGACATCTGTAAAGTAAAAATACTTAACAGGTGTTTTTTTGCTTAATATTAAACAAATAAGGGTGATTTTAATGTTAGATAAGGTTATTGAAATTGGACTCTTAATTGATTTTTATGGAGAGTTATTAACTGAAAAACAACAAAAAGCCCTTAAATTGTATTATTATCAAGATCTATCTCTAAGTGAGATTGCTGAAAGGCTTGAAATTAGTAGACAGGGTGTATATGATCATTTACATCGTGGGGAAGATATCTTAAGAGATTATGAAAAAAATATGAAGCTTATTAGTAAATACAAATTTTTAAAAAATGAAATTGAAGAATTAAATGAGTATATAAAAGGGAAGTCCATTAATTATAGTATAAAAAGTGAGTTAAATAAACGAATAGAGCGTATTAAAAAACGTCTGTAGGGAGGAAATATAATATGATATTCGAGGGTTTGGCGGAAAAGTTGCAAGATACCTTCAAAAAACTTCGTGGTAAAGGTAAACTGGGCGAAAAAGATGTTAAGGCTGCCCTAAAAGAAGTAAAAATGGCTTTACTAGAAGCTGATGTTAATTACAAGGTTGTAAAAAACTTTGTTAAAAAAATACAGGAAAGAGCTATTGGTCATGAAGTGATGGAAAGTTTAACACCAGGCCAACAGGTAGTAAAAATTGTTAACGAAGAATTAACAGACTTGATGGGTGGTCAAAAAAGTGATTTACTGTTTTCTCAAAAACCACCTACAATTATTATGATGGTAGGTCTTCAGGGTGCAGGTAAAACAACCCATTCTGGAAAACTAGCCAAGATGTTAAAGGCTGAAGGAAAAAGTCCATTAATGATTGCAGGGGATATTTACCGACCTGCTGCTATTAAACAACTTCAAGTCCTTGGCGAAAGGATAGATGTACCAGTATTTACTATGGGTGATCAAAAGGATCCTGTTGATATAGTAAAGGCTGGAATCAGTCATGCTGAGACCAATGATAATGACACTGTCATTGTTGATACAGCTGGGCGTCTTCATATAGATGAAACAATGATGGAGGAATTGAAGTCCATTAAGAAAACCATCAAACCACATGAAATTCTATTGGTAGTAGATGCTATGACTGGTCAAGACGCTGTCAATGTTGCAGAAAACTTCGATAAAGAGCTAGGTATTGATGGAGTGGTTCTAACAAAACTTGATGGTGATGCTCGTGGTGGTGCTGCCCTTTCAATTAAGGCAGTAACAGGTAAACCAATTAAATTTGTAGGTATGGGTGAAAAGCTTGATGCTTTAGAACAGTTTCATCCAGATCGCATGTCTTCTCGAATATTAGGAATGGGTGATGTATTAAGCCTTATTGAAAAAGCAGAGGCTAATTTAGATGTTAAGAAAGCCCAGGAGCTTGAGGAGAAATTAAAGAAAAATGAATTTACTTTAGAAGATTTTCTGGATCAGATGGCACAGGTTAGGAATATGGGACCTCTTGATCAGGTTTTAGGAATGATTCCTGGATTAGCTGGTGCAAGTCAATTGAAGAATTTACAGGTAGATGAAAAACAACTTGATCACATTGAAGCTATTATTGGTTCTATGACAACTGAAGAGCGTAGAAATCCAGAATTAATTAAAGGAAGCCGTAGGCGAAGAATCTCTGCTGGTAGTGGGACCAGTATTCAAGATGTAAATCGCTTATTAAAACAATTTAAAGATACCAAAAAGATGATGAAACAATTTACTGATATGTCTAAAGGTAAGGGTAAATTAAGAGGGAAACTCCCCTTTTAGACTATAGTAATATTCTTTTTCCGTTCCAGCCAATTATGTTTCTTTCGCTTGTCGTTTACTACGACGTCCTGTTTCCGTTCACTGTCAGGAAATTATCCTCCGTCGTCCTGACTATGGATAATTTCTAGAGTCGCTACAGAAATATAATTAGCTTGCACTGAGTGGAATAAAGTTCCGGAACGTAATGGAGGATTAATTTAATAACTTATTGGTACGAAATAAATTTTAGATACTTAAATAGTATTTTAAAATATAGATAAATTTATTTAGAACTAAGAATATACTTTATAGGAAGGGGGTGACGGTATGTCAGTTAAAATTCGTAT
>JADQBV010000260.1 GCA_016278415.1 Halanaerobiales bacterium | reverse complement strand
ACTAAGGAGGATTTCACATGGAAGTAGCAAAAGAGAATTTACAAGATAATAAAGTTGAATTAAAGGTTGAGGTAGAAAAAGAAAGAGTAAATGAAGCGCTAGATAGGGCATATAAAAAAGTTGTTAAAGAGGTTTCGATACCTGGTTTCCGTAAAGGTAAGGTTCCTCGTCGTGTTTTAGAAACTAAGTATGGCAAAGAGGTTTTACATAGGGATGCCTTTGACTTTCTTATCCCGCGGGCATATAGTGATGCTGTTCAGGCAGCTGAAATTGACCCTATTAATCAACCAGAGATCAATGATTTTTATATAGCTGAAGATGAACCAGCTACATTTACTGCTGTTGTAGAGGTAAAACCAGAGGTAGAACTTGGAGAATATACTGATCTTGGTGTTGAAAAAGATGAGGTTGAGGTAACAGAAGATGAGGTATTGGATACTTTGAAAAAGAAACAAGAGCAGAATAGTCAACTTGAGAGTACAGATAGAGAGGAAATTGAAGAAGGAGATTTTGCTATTATAGATTTCACCGGGTCTGTTGATGGTGAAGAGTTTCCTGGGGGTTCTGCAGAGGAATATACTCTAGAAATAGGTTCAGGTTCCTTTATTCCAGGTTTTGAAGAACAGCTTGTTGGTCAAAAAACTGGTGAAGAAATAGAGGTTAATGTATCTTTCCCTGAAGAATATCAAGCAGAAGATCTGGCAGGTAAAGATGCAGTTTTTAAAGTGAGTATTAAGGAAATAAAGGTAAAGAACTTACCAAAACTTGATGATGAATTCGCTAAAGAAATAAGTGAATTTGAAACTATGGATGAACTAAAAGAAGATACTAAGAATAACTTATTAGAGCAGAAAGGGAATAATGCAAATAGAAAATACGAAGATGAGATAATTGAAAAAGCAAGTGCTAATGCCGAAGTAGATGTACCAGCCATACTTGTTGATAATGAATTAGATATGATGTTACAAAATATGGAGTACAGTTTATCTCAACAGGGCATAAATGTTGATCAGTATTTACAGTATCTGGGCACAGACAAAGATAGCTGGCGCACAGAAAATCGTGAAGATGCTGAGAAAAGGGCAAAAAGTAACCTTGTATTGGAAGCTATTGCAAAAAAAGAAGGAATTGAAGTAAGTGATGAAGAAGTAGATAGTAGGTTGGAAGAAATGACTGAAGGTAGTGAACGTAAACCTAAGGAATTTAAGGCATATTTACAGATGAATGGACAATTAGATGGTTTGGTTCATAGTATGTTAATTACAAAGGTTATAGAATTTTTAAGGGAAAATAATTAATATAAGATAAATTATTGCCCATAGGTTTAAATATAATATAATGAGGGAATAATGATTTTAAAGGAGGGAATTATAGATGGCTTTAGTTCCATATGTAGTTGAACAGACAAATCGCGGTGAACGCTCGTATGATATTTATTCAAGGTTGTTAAAAGATAGGATTATTATTTTAGGTGATCAGGTATCAGATCAATTGGCAAATACTATAATTGCACAGTTGCTATTCTTGGATGCAGACAATCCGGATAAGGATATATATATATATATAAATAGTCCTGGTGGTTCTGCTACTGCTGCCCTTGCAATGTATGATACAATTCAACATGTAAAATCAGATGTATCTACAATTTGTATGGGCCAAGCAGCCAGTGCAGGTGCATTATTATTAGCTGCAGGTACTAAAGGAAAGAGATATGCCTTGCCATATTCAAGAATAATGGTTCATCAACCTTCTGGTGGAGCCCAAGGTAAATCTACTGAAGCGGAAATTCACATTAAAGAATTAGTAAGAATTAGAGAGATTCAAAATGAAATTTTTAGTAAACATACTGGTCAAGATATAGAGAAAATCCGTGAAGACCTTGAAAGGGATAAATTTATGTCAGCAGAGGAAGCCGTTGAATATGGTATAATAGACAGTGTAATGGTTAGAAACGATTTAAATTAAACTTTAATTAACAAATTAACCTTATTAAGAGGTGATATAAATTGTTCAAATTTGGAGATGAGAAAGGCCAGTTAAAATGTTCTTTTTGCGGTAAATCGCAGGATCAAGTTCGTAAATTAGTTGCCGGACCTGGGGTATATATATGTGATGAATGTATTGAATTATGTAATGAGATTATTGAAGAAGAATTAAATGATGATTTAGATCTTAATTTAGAGAATGTACCTAAGCCTAGAGAAATAAAAAAGACATTGGATCAATATGTTATAGGTCAGGTACGAGCTAAGAGGTCTTTATCTGTAGCTGTTTATAATCACTATAAACGTGTAAATTCAGATATGAAAATTGATGATGTAGAATTACAAAAGAGTAATATTATGATGGTAGGTCCAACAGGATGTGGTAAGACACTTCTTGCACAAACATTGGCAAGGATACTCAATGTGCCCTTTGCAATAACAGATGCCACCTCTTTAACAGAGGCTGGTTATGTGGGAGAAGATGTTGAGAACATTTTATTAAAACTTATCCAGGCTGCAGATTATGATATTGAAAAAGCCGAAAGAGGTATCATATATATAGATGAGATTGATAAAATAGCACGTAAATCTGAAAATCCATCTATTACCAGGGATGTTTCAGGTGAAGGTGTACAACAGGCCTTACTAAAAATATTGGAAGGAACTGTGGCTAGTGTTCCTCCTCAGGGAGGCAGAAAACACCCACATCAAGAGTTTATTCAGATAGATACTACTAACATATTGTTTATTGTTGGTGGTGCATTTGATGGACTCGATAAGGTTATTAAATCAAGAGTAAGTAATAAGGTAATGGGTTTTGGTGCTGAAATAAAAAGTAAATCTGAGAAAAATATAGGTGAAATTTTAAAGAATATTTTACCTGAAGATTTATTAAGGTATGGTCTAATACCAGAATTTATCGGTCGTTTACCTTTGATTGTTACCCTTAATGAGCTTGTTGAAAGTGATTTGGTAGAAATTCTTACAAAACCAAAGAATGCCTTGATAAAACAATATACTAAGTTCTTTGAAATGGATGATATTGAATTAGAATTTACTGATGATGCTTTAGCTGCTATTGCCCAAAAAGCCCTATCCCGTAATACAGGAGCGAGGGGTCTAAGGGCTGTGGTCGAAGAGGCTATTCTAGATATAATGTATGATCTTCCTTCAGAAACAAATGTTAACAGGTGTATAATAAACGAACAGGTTATTAAGGAAAATAAAGACCCTGAATTAGTACGGATAGATGATAAGGAAGAAAGTGCATAGATTAAAATATATAGTTTATATAGAAATTATGAAGTCCTTTCCTTAGGGAGAGGACTTTTCCTCATTTCTTGTTTTCTTCTTAATGAGATAGAAAAAGGAAATTGTGTTTACAAATTTTCATTTTGAAAAGGTTTTCTAAATAGGTAAATGATATTAGGTATCTTGGAAAGGGGTAATTTATTATGTTGTATAAGGAGTATGGCAAGACAGGGAAAAAATTATCTGCTCTTGGCTTTGGAGGTATGAGGTTTGACGTTGAAAATAACACAATAGAAGAAAATGCCAAAATAGTGAGAAGGGCCTCTGAATTAGGTATTAATTATTTTGATACTGCACCTGACTATTGTGATTCTAAAAGTGAAATCATTTTTGGAGAGGCTTTTAGAGATATGCCGAATCCCTTTTATGTATCCACGAAGAGTATGGTTGTTAAAGACCCTACAGCTGGTGATGTAAGACGTAGACTAGAGATGTCCTTAAAGAGGATGGGTTTAGATAAGATTAATTTCTTTCATATGTGGTGTATCCTGGATTTAGATATGTATCAAAAGGTTATTGCAGAGGGTGGTCCATATCAAGGTGCCTTAAAGCTAAAAGAGGAGGGCTTAATCGATCATATTGTTTTTTCTACACATGCTAATGGACAAGAAATAGAGAAAATAATCGATGATCAGCTTTTCGATGGTGTTTTACTGGGTTATAATGCCAGTAACTTTGCCTATAGGGAAAGGGGAGTGAAAGCTGCTTATCGTAATAACTTAGGGGTAGTAACTATGAACCCTCTTGGTGGTGGTGTTATCCCCAAGAATGCTGAATTCTACTCATTTATTAAGCAAAATGAGTCGGATACCATTGCTCAGGCTGCCCTAAAGTTTAATATGTCTCATAAGGAGATAACTGTTACTCTTGCCGGCATAAGTAGTCTAGAAGAATTAGAGGAAAACGTAGCAGCTGCAGAAACACTTGATGAAATTGGGGATACACAGGTTGAAGATATAAAATCACATTTAAAAGAGGGTTTAAATGCACTATGTACTGGATGTGGGTATTGCATTGGTTGTCCTCAAGATATCTATATCCCTGCTTATATGATGGCATATAATGAAAAAATCATCTATGATAATCAGGAAAAACTAGAAGAAGGTGTTAATGGCGCCAGAAATTGGGGTCCATTAAAAAGTAGGAATGATAGCTTTGCAAAAAATTGTGTTGAATGTGGAATATGTGAAACCCAATGTACGCAACATTTACCGATTATCCAACGATTAGAAGAATGTGCAGAAGTAGAGCAAGTAAAGGGAGATTAAATAGTAACTGAGCTTTAGACTTTTCTATGAATGAAGTGCCTATAAATTCTCTTTTTTGTAACGCAATGTTAATTTATAGATTAGACCATCGAGGTCGTCATAGCAAAATGATCGGACATTTTCCACCAGCTAATATGGAGAAAAAAATAAATAGCCCTCGGATAATGTTATACAAGATAGGATATACTAAATTTTG
>JADQBV010000167.1 GCA_016278415.1 Halanaerobiales bacterium | reverse complement strand
CTGGTAATGTTAAAAGTGATAAGACAGTAGAAGAGCCTGAGTGGATTTAGTGATTAAATTACGTATCACATAAACTACATATCATTATTGACTTTATTAGAAATAAATGTTAATATTAAATAAACTTTATACAAAACCTCCGCACTTATAAAATTATGCGGAGGTTTTGAACAAAGAGGTGATATTATGAAAAAACAAGAATACTACAATACAATAAAGAAAATATTTAAAAGAAATAATGGTTATGCCAGGACAAAAGAGATAGTAGATGCTGGCGTACACAAACATTATTTGTATCAATTAGTAGAGGATAATAAAATTAGTAGAGTAAAACGAGGTCTTTATAGCTGGAATAATCACGATATAGATACACAAAAAGAATTATTAGAAGTAAAAAAAATTGTGCCCAAAGGTGTTGTATGTCTTCTGTCAGCTTTGTCATATTATGGATTGACTACTTATAACCCCTGGGAATACTATATTGCAATTCATCGTGATGATTTTAGACCCAAATTACCTGATTATCCACCGATTAATATATTTTATTTTTCAGATAGACAATATAATATAGGAATGAAAGAAATATCAGTTAATGGTAATATCATTAAAATATATGATATTGAAAAAACAATATGTGATTGCATAAGATACAGAAATAAGATTGGGACAGATGTAGTAAAAGAAGCTATAAATCAATATATAAAAAACAAAGAAAGAGATATAGATAAATTGTTGGAATATGCTAAGATTACTGGAGCTCAAACTATTATTAAAAAGTATTTGGAGGTGCTGATATGAGTAGTGGTATAAAAAATATGGCAGCTTCCGTTCGTCAGAGGCTATATAATATGGCTAAAAGAGATAGAATAAATTTTGATCTAATAATTCTTTTATTTATGCAGGAGAGATTACTATACAGGTTATCAATATCCAACTATAAATCTAAATTTGTTTTAAAGGGCGGATTATTAGTCTTATCCAGAACAAATATTAAAACTAGGCCAACTAGAGATATTGATTTTCTTGGACAAAATGTATCAAATGATATTGAAGAAATCAAAAGTATATTTACAAAAGTATCTCAAATTAAAGTGGATGATGGTATTACTTATGATTCAAACTCAATAAGTGTTGAAAGAATAACAGAACAAGCCGATTATGAGGGAGTAAGAGTCAACCTTGATTCATTTCTTGGTAATGCCAGTAAAAAAATGCAATTGGATATTGGATTTGGAGATGTAATAGTACCCAAAAAGGTGGAAATGGATTATCCTGGACTTCTGGATTTTGATATCCCCAGGCTTAATTCATATACATTTGAATCTGTAATTGCTGAAAAATTTGAGGCTATGTTAAGATTGTCTTTACTTAATAGTAGGATGAAGGACTTTTATGATATTTATCTTTTATCTAAAATTCAATCTTTTGATGGAAGAATTCTACAAGAGGCTATATTTTCTACTCTTGAAAAAAGAGGAACCCCACTAAAAGAAGATGTAAAAATATTTAAAAAAGAATTTTTAGAAAATAAGAATAAAATAATTCAATGGAAATCATATCTCAATAAGATTGGACAGGAAGCAATTCCTTTCAAAGAAGTAATGAACATAATTATTACTTTCCTATTACCGGTTTATGGAAGTATCTTAAAGGAAAATGAGTTTTTTAAGTTATGGGATCATAAAGTTGGCAACTGGGTTAATTATAATCATAATAAAAAGGAATTATAAAAATGACATATGATGAATTATATAAAAAATATCAGGACTTGCTAAAAGAAAATGAAGAATTAAGAAAAGAAAATAAATTATATCAACAGCAGTATGGAGCCATATTGGATATGAGCGATATTGCCATTAGTGACCCTAATGATAATATATCTACTAATAAAAGGGATATTCATAATGATATAAATAAAAATACTAATTCAGTAAATATAAATAGTTCACCAGAGGATAAGATAAAGTTATTCATGTCACTTTTCTCAGGAAGAAAAGATGTCTATGCACATAGATGGGAGAGTAAGGCGGGGAAACTGGTTATTCACCTGTATGCACAAATGAATGGGTTAATGGCCTGTGTGAGAAGCCGAAAGTAAAATGCTATAAATGTGAAAATAGGGTTTTTGCTAAACTAACTGAGTCAGAAATAAAAGATCATCTACTGGGGAAAGAAGTGATAGGTGTATATCCTATGCTGGAAGACGAGACCTGTAAATTCCTTGCAGTTGATTTTGATGGTGGAGACTGGCGGAAAGATGTTACAGCTATAAGACAGGTCTGTACTGAAAAAAGTATCCCACTTCATGTAGAACGTTCTCGGTCAGGTAAAGGCGCACATATCTGGTTTTTCTTTGAAGAAGAAATAGCTGCTTCCACTGCTCGTAAATTTGGTACAGCGTTACTTACTTTTACTATGAAAAAAAGACATGAAATTAGATTTGAATCATATGATAGATTGTTTCCCAATCAGGATACCATGCCTAAAGGTGGTTTTGGTAATTTAATAGCTTTACCACTGCAGAAGACGCCCAGGGAAAAAGGAAATAGTGTATTTATAGATGATAATTTTATTCCATATCATAACCAATGGGAGTATTTATCCAGTATTAATAAGATTAAATTGTCTAAACTGGAGATATATATTTTGAAATTATCAAACGGAAGTGAACTTGGAACCTTTGGTGACTATAGTGAAGAGGCACCCTGGAAGAAGAAAAGTGTTCAGCCCACTTTATCTTTAAATAGTTTTCCTGAAAGTATTTCTATTGTAAAAGCAAATATGATATATATAAAGAAAGATGAATTATCTCAGAAGATATTAAATAAGATCAAGAGGCTGGCAGCATTTAAAAATCCTGATTTTTACAAAGCTCAGGCTATGAGATTACCTACCTATAATAAACCAAGGATTATATCCTTGTCTGAAGAAACAGACCAATATCTCTCTATTCCACGCGGTTGTGAAGAACATCTGAATGCTATGTTTGAAGAAGCAGGAACTAAAATTGAATATATAGATGAACGCAATATAGGATCTGCTATAAACGTAGAGTTTAATGGTCAGTTAAGAGAAAAGCAGGAAGAAGCAGCTAATGAGCTGCTTAAGTATAATACTGGTGTGCTGTCTGCAACAACAGCTTTTGGAAAAACTGTAGTTGGGGCAAATATAATATCAGAAAAGAAGGTTAATACACTGATTATTGTTCATACACGGCAGCTTTTAGAACAGTGGAAGGACCGACTTAAAGAATTTTTAATTATCAACGAGGAAACGCCAAAAGAACATAAAAAGAGGGGAAGAAAAAAGAAGAAAAGTATAATAGGACAGGTTGGAGGTGGCAAAGATACCAGTAATGGAATAATTGACATAGCCTTGATGCAGTCTCTAGTAAGCGAAGGTGGGGTAAAGGAACTTGTTAAAGAGTATGGAATGGTTATAGTAGATGAATGTCACCATGCTGCATCATTTAGCTATGAACGAATTCTAAAAGAGGTTTCAGCAAAATATGTATATGGGCTGACAGCAACACCATTGCGGCGTGATGGGCAGCATCCGATTATTTTTATGCTTTGTGGTGATATTCGCTATCGTATCAGTCCTCAGGCCCAGGCTGAAAAAAGGCCGTTTGAACACTTTGTCATTCCAAGAATTTCACCAGTGAAGATGCCCCTGATAGATGATGGTGAGAACTCGATTAATGACGTATTTGCCTATGTAAGTGAGAATCAGATCAGGAACAATCTTATTGTAGAAGATATACTCAAGAGTATTAAAACTGGTAGGAATATACTTGTTTTAACTGAGAGGACTGCTCATGTCCAGACCTTATATGATATGCTGGAAGATGAAGTGAAGAATATATTTATCCTTACTGGTAGCTTATCTGCAAAGAAAAGAAGAGAAACCAATGAAAATCTAAAAAATATACCTGAATCTGAAAATGTACTTATAATTGCAACTGGAAAATATATTGGAGAAGGCTTTGACTATCCCAGGTTGGATACATTATTTTTAACATTTCCAATATCATGGAAGGGTAAATTACAGCAGTATGCAGGTAGATTGCATCGATTATATGAGGGGAAAAGAGATGTACATATCTATGATTATGTAGATATTCATATTAGAGTTCTTGAAAAGATGTATCAAAAAAGGCTTAAAGGATATGCCTCAATTGGATATAAAGTAAAAGGTGGACTACAGGAGAAGAATGAGATTGATATTATTTTTGATAATAGCAACTTTATGACTGAGTTTATTTCCGATATTACAGCTGCTAAGAAGGAAATATATATTGTAAGTCCCTATATTAGTAAGAGAAAAACTACAGAGATGCTAAAATTATGGTCTGTTCCTATACAGAATGATATAAAAATTACAGTTGTAACACGTCCGCTTGAAGACTTTAAGGAAAAACAAAGATTTAATAAAGCAAAACTGCACACCATGATAAAAAATGCTGGTATCAATTTAAGCTTAGTAGAAAATTTATATCAGAAGTTTGCTGTTATTGATAATAGAATAGCCTGGTATGGAGATATAAACTTCTTGAGTTATGGAAAAGCCCAGGAAAGTGTTATGAGACTGAATAGTTTTGAAGTTGCTAATGAGCTATTGGGTAGTGTTAAAAATGATTAAAAGGGCTGTATAAATAATATTAAAACTACTCAGGATACAATAAATCCATAATTTCAGTAAACTCACCCCAGGATGGGTTTGTCCTTTAGCATTTTTTCTTGTTCATTGAGAGATGAGTCTGTATGAGTAATTAAAAGTGG
>JADQBV010000293.1 GCA_016278415.1 Halanaerobiales bacterium | reverse complement strand
TTTCACTATTAGTATCAACTGCAAGTACATTGTGCCCCTTATCAACTAGTGTCCTAGCCACACTAGCACCAAAACTCCCTAAGCCTATAACAACATACTGTTTCATTTAAAATGTCCTCCCCCAAAACCAACACTGTAGTTATCTAATCTTTTTATTAAAGTAATATTTACTATCTCTAAATAGTTTAGTAAGTGCAAAAATAATTACAAGAAACTCTAATCTACCAAGCATCATGCCAAATATCTCAGTCCATAAAATCACACCTGATGCATTTGGACCGGTAATGCCAATAGAAAGACCTACTGTTCCCAATGCTGATCCAAATTCAAATAAACTATCACGAAGACTATAACCCTCGGCAAGGAATATAAATACACCTGTCAGGTAAGTTAATAAGTACAAAATTATATAATTGGCTATTTCACGGATACTCCTATCCTGAATATATATTTTATCTTCTCCGCGCCAAACATAGTTTTCATTAACTCGCTTTTCAGGGCTAAAATGCTGCTTAATTTCCCAATATATTGACTTTAAGACAATATATATCCTAAATTGCTTGATACCACCAGCAGTTGACCCAGTACCACCACCTACTAACATGAAGAATATAACAAATAGATTTGCAAAAATAGGCCAGGTTGCAAAATCAACTGTACCAAAACCTGTAGTGGACAAAGCCGAAACTAGTTGGAAAACACTATTACGAACGTTTTCTCCCAAATTGGCATAAAGACCATTTAGCCCAACAAAGCTCACTAAAGGAATAGAGATAAGTAACAATAATCCCATAAGTCTTATTTCTCCATTACGAAAAAACGTCTTAAACTTACCTTGAATTAGGGCAAAATGTGTAGCAAAGTTTATTGTACCTAGAAACATTAGAACTATTGTAACAAGCTCGACCGGGAGGCTGTTCCAGTGACCAATGCTGGCCGAAACAGTTGAGAATCCTCCTGTTGAGATTGCCGCAATAGAGTGATTTATAGCATCAAAGAGACTCATCCCCACCAGGTAATATAAGATTATTCCACCTGTAATATATCCTAAATATATCTTCATAATCATCTGGGTAGAGCGCTGTACATGTGGTAGTAATTGATCTGACCTTGCTTCAGCCATATAAAGCCCCATACCCTGCATCGGCAGTATAGATGATAGTGCAATTACAGCTAATCCTGCACCACCCATTAACTGCATTATACTCCTCCATAGTAGATATATCGCTGGAGTCTGTTCAACATCCATTACCGATAAACCAGTTGTAGTCCAACCACTTACCACTTCAAATATTGAGTGAGTCCAGGACATATTAAGTCCCCAAACAAAGGGAATAGCAGAAAAAATAAGCGCCATAACCCAGGATAAGACAACAATAATACCACCCTCTTTTAGGGTAAGGGATACAGTCTTTTCCTTAGGGCCGGCCTTATAATATGAATAAGCCCCCAGTGCTAAAGATACTAAAGAAGTAACTATAAAGTACTCTATGTAAATATAATCTACAGGATAAAAAAGTAGTGATAAAATAGGCGCTAACAAAACCCCACCTACAACCATAACGATTAATCCTGTATATTTTATTATTAATCTATAGCGGGATTTTAATAATTCATTATAATTCATCTTAAATTTCACCACCAAGTACTTTGATTGCTTTAGCCTGATCTTCTGGAAGTGATATGATAAGTATCTTATCACCCTTTTTAATCTCAGTACCCCCTCTAGGAATTACTATATCCCCATCACGAATAATTCCACCTAGGACAATACTTAGTGGCAGATCTATATCCTTTAGAGACTTTCCAATTGAAGGAGCACCTTCCTGTATAATAAACTGAGTAATACTCAGTTTCCCATCCTCAAGTGTAATCAAATTACTAATATCTTCAACAGCTACATTCTGTTCAATTAATGAACTTAATAATTGTGTTGTATTAAAGATAGCGTCTACGCCCAATTTTTTAAATAAATCTTCATTATCAGGGTTATTTACAAGGGCTGTAGTTCGCTCAACTCCAAAATATTCCTTAGCCATCTTACAGATAAACAGATTGTCATGATCTTTTTGGGTTAGTGAAACCAGTATATCAGTTTGATAAGCACCAGCATCCTCTAGAACATCAGGATCAGATGCCTCGCCACATATTACATCAGCACGTAGTTGTCTAGATAATGTAAGTGAATAATCTCGATCCTTATTAATTATATTTACAAAATGGCCTTTCGACATCAAGTTTTTTGCAAGGTGATAAATCAGTTTTCCACCACCAATTAACATTATTTGCATTTATAGCTCATCCCCTTCTACCCTTGCTGCAAACTCATCAACTAGTAACGATAAGGGCGATAAAGTCATAACAGCTGGATCTTTTTTAAATAACTTTACCTTTTCAGGATCTATGACCCTAACCAATACTTCAGGCACCTTAAAGGTAAAGCGTGCAAGTTGTGTTACCATGTAATTGACTTTATCACTACCAGTTATAATAACTACTTTGTCTGCCTGCTCAATCTTAGCGTTTTTGAGCACTTCCTTTTCAAATGCGTCACCCTCTACTTTGAAACCAGAAAAAGTTATAGGCAGTTTTGCAAACTGCTCAGCATCTTTATCAATTATTACAACATCATGACCCTTTTCTGATAACATACCGGCTAACTTTGAACCTGCTCTTCCACAGCCAATTACGACAACATACATTACTCTTCATCTCCAAGATCCATATCATTTATATCAGGTTGGTTTGTCATCTCACTAGCCCTCTGTAAATTATCAGTAGCAGGACGGTATGATGGATCTAGCGCTAATGCTGCCCTGTACATTTTCATTGCCTTAGCTTGCTGATTTTTAAGTTCATAGATTATTCCCATTAAGTTAAAAGGTTCAGGTTTTTCAGAATCAGTAGAGGTTGCCTTCTTTAATAGTTCTATAGCTTCAATAAAATTCTTTTTATTAATTTCTCCCTTAGCTAGGTTTAAGATGTCTTCAAAACTATTTGCTTCCTTCCCGTTATTTTCCAGTTGATAACGTTCAAAGACATTGTCTACTACTCCGAGAATTTCCTGGGGTTTAAATGGTTTCCTTAAAAAATCTACTGCCCCTAATTTCATTGTATCTACGGCTGTTTCGACATTTCCATAACCAGTTATCATTACAACCCTGGTCTGATATTTTATTTCATTTACTTTCTTTAAGAATTCTAGCCCATCCATTCCCGGCATTTTCATATCAAGTAGGATGACAGGATACTCATTTTCTTTTATCTTCTCCAAACCATCTTCTCCATTTAAGGCAGTTTCAACCTCATAGCCGGCATTAGATAAAGCCTTTTCAAGTGTTAACCTAATATTCTTCTCATCATCAACAACCAATATTCTTTTATTCATTTGTATTTCCCCCTTATTTAATATTTTTCTCAACTATAGCTAATAAATCTTCCTGTTTGATTGGTTTAACAAGGTAATCACTAGCTCCTAGTGATCTGGCTCGTTCTAAGTCTTTCTCTTCTGATTTAGCAGAAATAAATACCACTGGTATCTCACTTGTTACAGGATCGTCCTTTAAGGCCTCTATTACAAGAAAGCCATTCATCTTTGGCATCAAAATATCTAATAAAATCAAATCTGGATCTTCCGTCTGAGCTAATTCAAGGGCAGACAGACCATCACGTGCAATAATAACATCATAACCAGCCTTCTCCAGACTCATTTTTAAAACTAAGACTATGTTTTTCGCATCATCTGCAAGCAGGATTTTCATTATTACTTTCCTCCCCACTATTACCTTTATATATATGGTACTTCTTGGTGGAAAACGTCCGATTATTTTCAGCCTATACTATCTCCACACTACATCGATACATACTTAGAGAAAATTATTTTTCGGACAAATGACGGTATCGAGGAAGGGTGAAAATAAACTTAGATCCGTTTCCTTCTTCACTCTCAACCCATATTCTACCATTATGTGCTTCAATTATCTCTTTTGAGATAGCCAGCCCTAGACCAGTTCCACTATTCTCATCTTCATTATTACTTGCCCTGACAAACTTATCAAAAATCTTATTACAATACTCCTCTGGAATTCCAACACCTGTATCTTCAACAAAAATATTAACATTCCTACCCTCTAAAAAAGACCCTATTTTAATAGTTCCATCTTTCGGTGTATATCTCAAGGCATTTCCTATTAGGTTGGAAATCACCCAACTTATTTTATTTGAATCAGCCCAGGCATAAGCGTTCTCTGCTACTTCCCCCATCTTTAAATTAACTTCCTTCTCTCCTACCTGTTGAGAAAATGGTCGCATAGTTGATTCTATTATCTTTCTCACATCTGCTTTATCAAATTCCATTTTTATTTTGCCAGACTCTATCTTAGAGAGGTCTAATAAATCATTGACCAGTTCATTAAGCCTTTCACAATCCTCAAAAGCAGCCTCCAGTAGTTGATGCTGATCCTCATTGACAGGACCCATATCTTCTTCCAACAACATACTCAAACCCATATTCATTGATGTTAATGGTGTTCTGAACTCATGAGATACAGTTGAGACAAACTCTGATTTCATTTCATCTACTTTCTTTAGTTTTGTAACATCATCCATCAGGGTAACAGTAAAACGTACTTCTCCATCTTTTCTTACCCTATTACTTGAAACATTATAATGCATCT
Organism: Halanaerobiales bacterium; assembly: GCA_016278415.1. The sequence continues at coordinate 106 of JADQBV010000293.1, read as the reverse complement.
CTTTGTTTTTACTTGTAATATCTATAGTTTTATTATTGTTTTCCTGATTACTATCATTTTTTATAAGCTCAAATAACTCTTCATTTTTAATAATCTCAAGTAAATG
>JADQBV010000189.1 GCA_016278415.1 Halanaerobiales bacterium | reverse complement strand
ACTGCTATAACAACCTGATAAAGTAAGACAAATTATAAATAATATAAGTATTAAGCTAAAACACTTAAAATTTATTTTATTTTGGATATAATTAAATTGTTTAATACAGCTATATATTACTTGTTTAAACAAAATGCTTTTTATCATACAGTTCAATCCTCTTTTGTATTAATATCTTTTTTCATACGATAGCCTTTTTTTATCTCATCCATATGATCTACTAATAACGACCTAGGTCTAAGCCACATTGACCATAAAGGTACCCGAATAAAGGTATCCTTTAGATCAGTACCATACAATGGTGCAAATGGAGCAAGGTATGGTACACCAAATGACCTGAGACTACACATATGTAGGACAAACATAACTAAAACAATATTCAAACCAATAAACCCTAGAATATTTGCCCCAATTGTCATAGCTAATCTTACTATAGGTATTGAACCATCTAATGGTGGTAAAATAAAACTAGTAATAGCTGTTAAAGCCGTTATCATAACAACCGGATTACTGGCAATACCGGACTCGACAGCTGCCTGTCCTAACACAAGTGCACCTACAATACTTACAGCCTGTCCAATTGGTCGAGGCATTCTAACACCAGCCTCTCTGAGTAATTCATAGGCTAAAGCCATTAATAATATTTCGGTAAAAACTGTAAAGGGAATCCCCTCTCTAGAAGCAGCGATAGTTAAAAGTAGCTTAAAAGGGATTACATCCTGGTGAAAGGCTACTACTGCAACATATAAAGCAGGTAAAGTAGTAGTAAGAAATAAGGCCAACAGCCTGAGAAAGCGAATCAAAGTTGAATAAAAAGGCCTTCTATAGTAATCTTCTGCTGACAATAATGATTCTATAAACAAATGAGGTACTGTAAGTACAAAAGGTGTACCATCACAAAATATAGCTGCCCTTCCTTCCAGTATTTTACCTGCAACAACATCTGGTTTTTCACTATTAGAAACAGTTGAGAAGATAGAAAGTGGGGCATCTTCAATAAACTCTTCTATATAACCTGATTCTAAAATTGCATCTGTCTTTATTTTTTTTAATCTCCGTCTTAATGTTTCAACTATATCTTCATGAATTAAACCCTTTATATAGCATATACAAATATCTGTATTAGTCTGTTCTCCTAGAGTCATTGTTTCAAACTTTAGATTCGGATTTTTTATTTTCCTCCTTAATAAGGATGTGTTTATACGTAGTGTTTCTGTAAAACCCTCTCGTGGACCCCGGACAACTGACTCAGTATCAGGTTCTTCAACACCTCTACCCTCCCAACCTCTAGTTCCAATTTTAAGTGCTATCCTTTTACCATCTATATATAAAACTGTATCCCCAGAAAGTATAAAATTAACAGTTTGTTGAAAGCTACTAACTTCCTTAATCTCTATTACATTTAAAACACTTTCTTTAAGAATAACTATTAAATCTATATCCTCATTATTTTTACAACTTTTATTACAAAATTCCATTAAGGGTTTTAGAATGTCCCTATTTACTATATCTTTATTAACCATACCATCAATAAATCCTATAAGTATTCTACTGTTATTAGCTACCTTTGAATCACTTTTGAATTCTAAAGACAACTCCCTTAGGTTAAAATCACTACATTCGGAAAAGATATCGTTTAACTCCTCTTTAATTTCTTCTGTCTTAAGGGATATTAATATCTCATCTTCTTCCTGATCATTAATGAACTCATTATATATGCTCAGCTTTAGGTATTTCAACATACGAGTAAATTTATCTATAAACATAAGACCACCACTTTTTGGTATAATATACTAGTAATTATTATTTACAAACGAATTCAAGTTTATACATCCTTGAAACAATAATATAAGTACTATAATAAAGATTTTCGCTTCTATTAATGTACATTAGTTGGTACCGTCATATATCGGGAATAGAGCGTGAGACTATGCTGCATAGTGAATATATCGGATTAGCAAACTAAAATAAGGCCAGGAGTTCATCCTGACCCTATCTTAGTTATATCACCTTACAAGAAATCAATAAACTATATTACAGCTAGCTCCTGCTTTATTTTGAAGTTCACCAATTATTTTCTCTATCCTTTCACTATAATCTACATATTTATAATGGTTTCTTAAGAATTTAGCTATTTCAGTCTTAGTCAGAAAACCACTATTATAGCCATTTAACTTAGTTGCTAATATGGATTTCACATAATCTTCCTCAGTATCGAAAATACCCCTTAGCCGCTTATATAATAAATCATTACTCTTTAAAAGATACTTTTGATGATAATCTTCTGCAGTTGTATAATTTTCAACAGGAAGTATTTCAGTATAAATATCTTTCTCGGCTTCAGTTTTTTTGTTTTCTAAATATTTCTTAGCCATATCCTGCTGCTCTTCACTACTATAAAAAATAATTGACCGGTATTGATTTGAGTAGGTTTGAGTAGTAGGACTATGATTTTGCCAGAAAGCATCTAACAAGTCTACATAACTAATCAACTCAGGGTCATAAATCACATGTATAGTCTCAGCATGTTTTCCCAAATCACGGTAAGTAGGATTCTCCATTTCCCCACCTGCATATCCGACATCTACAAAATAGACACCATCAATAGAGCCAAAAAAGGCATCAGGTTTCCAGAAACACCCTAGAGCAAAATATGCTTCCTGTAGAAAATTTAAAGCATTAGAATTTATACAATATCTTAAACCAGTAGGTTCAGGACCATCTTCAAATACATGACCCAAATGTCCACCACACTTATTACAATATAACTCTGTTCTTTCCATAGTAAGACTTTTATCTTTTCTTGTACCTATAGCATCTTCAGATACCACATCATAAAAACTGGGCCATCCACTGCCAGAATTATATTTATCCCCAGAACTAAAAAGAATATTGTTACAAGCAGCACATACATATATCCCCTGCCTTTTATTATTATAATATTCATTTTGACAGGCCAGTTCTGTCCCCCCTTCAACCAATACATTATATTGTTCTCCAGTTAATTTCTGATTCCAAAATTGTTTATTTTTATCAATGATGAACTCATTGTCTTTACCCATTATAGTTCCCCCCATAACTGTTAATAATAAAATTACAAGTACAAGAACGATAAGTAATTTATAATTCAAAATATCCCTCCTTTAGTCTTTTCATTAAATCTAATTTTATTCTACATAGATTAATATCGATTACCATTACTATTACTACTATTATATACCAAATTTATAAAGTTATCAATAAAAAAAGAACCCTTAATTAAGAGCCCGTGTTTAATATCAATCTAAGTCCTTATCTGACACTTTCTTCAACTTATCGGAACTGCGGATAAATTGCTTCTAGAATAATCAAACATTTTGATAGTGAATTTAGATATCCACACTTAATAAAACAGCAAAGAGAGAGATCTTTTTACTGAAAACTATCCCTCTTTTCAGAAAGGGGGATTACCTCAGTAATATCAGTCAATAACATTTCTCTTTTATTATTATAAGTAGATATTTTTACTTTGTGAAACTTATACCATATATTTTCTTTCAGCAAGGGGGCCTTGCTATCTCTCCAGGATAAAAATTTTACAACTTTTCCTTTTCTGTCTTCCAACAACCCAACTTGCTTTAATTTTTTATTATGGTCTTTCCAAAGGTTTTGTACTTTAGCAATAAAATTCACATAATCACCTATCTTAGGTAAGTTATTAACATAATTTTTTACTTCTAAATATGGTTTTATTTCTTTTATAAAAGGTGATATATTATTTGATTGAGTAAGAATATCTAATTTTTGACTAGTTCTTGTGATAGCAACATAAAATAATCTCCTTTCTTCTTGAAGATGATCTACTCTATTTATTTTTACTGGTTTTAATAATTCATTTTCTCTTTCAGATTCTGGGAAACTATATTGATCTTCTGCAACTACATGAAGCAAAATAACATGATCTGCTTCACGTCCTTTAGATTGATGTATTGAAAAAACAGAAACAGCATTCTCTGGTTTCTGGTATTTGTTTTTCGGATTATAATAATCATTACCTTTACCAATGTATGGTATGTGTTCTTTTCTTAAGGACTTTTTGACATTATCAAGATAAGGAACTGCTGCATCGTATCTACATAAAACCATTATATCTGTAGGTTCACATCCATAGTTTAATGATTTTTTCACCAAATTCAATGTGTACCTGTCGAGATAGTCCTCATAATTTAGAGCTTTCTCTAAGATATGTAAAATAGGTTTAGAACCACTTTCATTATTTGCTTTTACTTTTTTCTTAATTTGATTTTTATTATTTGATATTAATACATTTCCTGCATCAAGTATTGCGGCAGGGCACCTGTAATTATCATTTAAATAGGTTTTTGAAGCCCGTCCAAAATACCTTTCAAATTCTATAAAAAATTTAGGCTCTGACCCCTGAAATGAGTATATACTCTGCCAGTCGTCACCAACACAGAATAATTTCATCCTTGAATTTTTAGTAAAAAACTGTTTAATTAACTGAATCTGTGCTAATGAAACATCTTGAAATTCATCTACAAGCATATGATCGTATTTTTTATAGTATTTTCCAGGTTTCTTTTTAAGCATATCAACAGCTTTGTAGAGCATATCATTAAAATCAATTTTATGAGTCTTTTTTAAGTATTTTTGAAAATTTTCATATATTAGCTTTGCACATAAACCGAAATAATATTGGCGGTGATTATTTTTATTTAATAATTTTTCTACTTCATTTGGGCTAATATTATTTTTTTTTGCAAGATCTATAAAACTTACAAACTCATCTAATATAT
>JADQBV010000146.1 GCA_016278415.1 Halanaerobiales bacterium | reverse complement strand
TTTGCTTCTATTCCCAGCTTTGGTAGTGTATATAAAGATAGTGCTGCTCCAATAATCATATGAGTTTTTCCAGTCACTATATTCCCTCCTGATTTTCTTTAGTGATATTATTAAGTGGTAGACCACAGGCAGGAGCTTTTTCTTCTCCAAGATGATATAGATAATAATGGGGTAAATCAGAAGTTAAATACTTACACACATTATTTATATCTGATTTATAGGAGCACTCTCCCTTAAAATTGCAAATTACATCCATCAAAACACCCTTTCAACTATAAATAAAAATATATAAAAAAACAAGGCTTTAAATTGCCTCAGATTAAAAGTTCTTGCACGGCAAGGACTTAATGTATTACCTAAACATATTATCATCCCTAAGACTTGTTCCCTTTATTTTAGAACTGATTAGCTCTGCTCTGTCCCTTTCTACTTTTTTAAAAAGTTCTTTTCTTTTTTTAAAGGTTAATATTGTAACTGCTACACCTGCACCCATAAAAAGTGGCAACATGAAAAGCACTACTAAAATCACAATAATTACAGCTAAAAACATTTTAAATCCGCCTTGTAAAAGCAACAAGGTAACTAAAGAAATATATCTTTAATTACCTTGTTATTTATTATTTAGATTTTAATCATTACCTGTTATACCAAACTTAATAAGTTGCCTTATATCTCCTTGTATTTCAGTTGCAAATTCAACATCCTTGAATATACTTCCCTTCCATGCCCTTACTTTAAAAGTATAGGGTGCCCTTAATCTGTCCCCTTTTAAAGTAATAGACTGAGGGGTTGTGCACCAAACTATATATCTAAATTCAGTTGTTACTACATTCCTGGTCTCATCAAGGTCAATGGTTACAGGATAACTAACAGGGTTATAACCCATCTCTTGTCTTTCATCGTTATTTATAACATCATCCTCCAGGATGAGCTCCAGTTTTTCTGCATACCCTTCTGTTGTGATATTAAATATCAGTTCATCCCCTGCCATAGGATCCACTGGAAGCATACTTCCTGATATCTTAAGGGTATTTACCCTAAAGCTTACAATGTCACTTTCAATGTTTCCGTTTGGTGTCCTGGCAACAAATCTGGCGTTATAATTACCTTCTGGAATACTCTCAGGAACATCGTAGCTCCTTGACCAGTTTTTATTGGAACCACTTACTACTCCTGATAGATTTAATGTCGTTTCAAAGGCTTCGCCTTCGAAGAGTGTTACTGTAAGACTGTTTGCATATTTTGTTGTAGTTGCCCTTATGTCTACAGTACTATTTGTGCTAACTTCTTCTGGCATAAGTGGCACTAAATCAATAGGAGTGCTTACTTTCACCTTGTCCTGGGCTGTTACTTCTTTTGTATTAGGAAGAGTAGCTTTTATAAAGAAGTCATAATAGTCTTTATCTGGCTTAGTACTTAATACGTTATAGGTTCCTGTCCAGGTGATCTCATTTCCTATTCTTGCTCCTTTAGTAAGGCTTATTGGCTCTTCTCCTTCAAGCCACGCTTCAGCTGACTCAACATCTACAGGGCTGGTTGTTACAGCTTCAATCTCGATGCTATCCCCAGCTCCTAGACTATCAGGATATGTCGGTGTAAATGTTTTGTTTATATTAAGGGGTGTATTTACTGTAAGACCTAAAGCTTTATAGGCTTCGTTGTTAAAGGGATATATTGCATAGACATCTATAGTATAGCTGTTATCTTCCAGGGTGTCTGCAGTACTTATTTCCTTTTCATAGTAAATATTTTTAATATCTTCAGCTATCTTATCAAGAGTAATCCAGTTTCCTAGATGATCCTTTGCTACTGCTCCAGTAGAATCTTTACTTGCTACAGCTGTGATTTTATAGCTCTGACTTGCATATATATTACCTGGTTCTAGTGCTGCATCAAGCCTTAAATCCATTACAGTAAATTGTTTTATAATTGAAGATTCTATCCCATCAACACTTCGTATAGTAAGCTTAACTTCAAATTCGTTTCTGTTATTAATTTGTGGTAAATCATAGTTGTATAAATAGCTAGTCATATTATTTGATTCATATAGTGTAGTATAGTTAGATTCTCCTATACTCCTATATTCAATCTTGGTATACTCAATACCATGATTAGCTATTGTTTCCATATAATCTTCATTAAAACTATTATTTTTAAATGTAATTATACTTCCTGTTTTGAATACATTATCCTTTATTTCTGTATTTACCCCACCATTTTTAGTAGGCTCACTGTATAACTCGAAATCAGCTATAGGATCAGATACAACTTTTACTTGTCCACCATGAACCCATGAAGTTGTAGCATTATTTTCATCAGTTACTTTTACATAAAAGTCATACAATCCTTTTTTATCAAGTCTTTTAGTAGGCTCTTCGGTCTTTGCATTTTCAAATCCTGTTGTATCATTACTAGATGCAGAATTAATATATTTACTACTTGGTGGATTTTCTAAGGCTGTATGGTTATGATAAAAAGCATATTCTATTATATCGCCTTCATTAGTATCATCCATAACGTCAACTGTATGATTTATGCTATGACCTTTTACAAGCACTTTAGGGTCAACTTTATAATTAACTGTAGGGGCTATATTATTAATAGTTTTAGTCCTTACTATTTCTGCTGATTTATATACTCTATATTGGTCTAAATCTTCTCCATTTAAGCCTATTCCATTGACATAATAATCTTCTATATACTGCTTTACTCTGACAGTACCTATCTTAGATGTTTCAAATTGATTATTGCTATCAAGTTCTAGGGGATAATACATAACTCCATTCTCACTAAATGTACCATCACCATTATTTATATATTTTGTATCTTCGATATAATACTCTTTTGCTCCTATACTGTCAAAATCACCTACACTAGAATTATCTTGAATTGTAATGTTAGTAACCCCTTGAGAATTTCTAATATTATCTCCACTTAATGTAAAGTTAGGATTTGGAATTAAATCTGTACCTATTGTAAAGCTAAAGGTTTCTGTAGTATTATTCCCCATACTATCATTTACACTTACTGTTACACTGTGATTGCTGATATTATTAAACACCTTTGAAAACTCTTTCTTGTTTCTGTGGTCATTTTCGGATATCTTAGGGAAGTAATCACTTGAATTAATCGTAACATTAAGTGAGCTTTCATTAACAGCATAAGTACCTGGTATTAAAGTGATTCTAAAATCCACTCTATGATTTTGTATTCCATGATTTTCTAAGTCTCCAACAATATCAATATGTATATCAAGTTTCACTAATGCAGGGGGTGTACCACTTCCTACAACTATGTTTTTAAAAGCAACACCACTCCACTTATCATAGCTTGTATTACCTGTATTATCCTGTTGTTTTAATCCTGCCTTATAAGTACCTATAGAACTAAAGCTTGTTGGTGATGTGCCTGTAAAGCTACCATCATTTATATTCCAAAGTTCAGCCTTTTTAGAATCATTTTCATAATCATAATAAGAAGGTACTAATTTAAACTTCTCATTTACATCAACATAAAGTGTACTACCCTTTTGAGTTTCACTATCTGTATTTGCTCTTAGATACTGCATAATTTTATCATCTATTTGACTATTATATGAGTAAGTATAGTATTGTCCTCCAGTCTTAGATGCAAATTGATTACCTAAGTAATTGTTTTGTCCGTTTTTATCAAGGAATAAGACTTTAGCATTGTATTTATTTATTTCAGCAACATAAGAATCTATTTGACTTTGAGTATATGATATTACTTGATTAGCAATTATCGTTACAACATTTAAGTCAGATTCTCCAACTGGTATATTTTTTACTTTGTCTATGCTGTTAAAAAAGTTCTCTGAAAACTCCAGTGTATAAAAATCCCCTTCATAACCTAGTGCTAAAAAGTTATTGTCAAAATAAGCGTACCTATCACACCAATCATCTTGAATATCTAGGGTTAATACTTTAGTAGAAGTGCCACTTTCTAAATAATAGACTTCACCTTCACTTGTTACAATTACATATCCATTACCCTTTTTAGCTATAGCAAGTATTGGGTCAGTATAATCTCTTGCATATGCATCAATTCTATATGTAGTATCATTTATATAATCATAGATAACTATATCACTTGAACTCCTGTTATATGTTACAACAACGTTCATATCAGTAGAATTAGCGTTGAAAACCTTTACATTTCTTTCGCTCAACACTACACCAAGGTATAAATCAGAACTCCCATTAGCAAAATATTTATCCATTATAGCAGGATACTTTTTGCCTGCGAAAAAGATACTAATATTTGATTTATCATAGCCAAATGTATTAGTTTTCATTATGATAGGAGATCCATATTCCATGTTTTCAGTAGCATATAGCATTTCATTACCGTTATAATCTGTACTATCAACTATAGATAGATCGCTTTTATTTAATCTATAATGGTTAGCATCACCATCACCACTGCTTACCAATTCTATATAGTTATTGACAATACCAACTTGGTAAAATCCTGCCCAATATCTTGTATCAATAAACTCATAAATCAATTTAGTTTGTAAGGTAGAATTGTTTGTAGTATTAATCCTATAACCATACTTTCTTCCCCATATACCGTCTTCATCATCTTTGGCATAGTCAATAAATAGATATAATATATTTCCCTCAACTGCACCTATTCCATTAACTAAATCAGATGTTCGATATGGATTCATTTGCAAATATGATGGAAATGATTTTATTAAGCTAAAGCTATGATTACTTTTGTTTTCACTATATAATCCTGCTCCTATCATAAAGTATCTTTTATCTGTAGTTTCTCCAACATAGGATAAAGAACTGCTATTCCTACTTTGTATGCTTATACTCTTTGAATAGACTATATTCTTAGTGTTAATATCATAAACCCTTACTCCTGAATCAGAAAAGAGGTATATTAAATTAGAATCCACATGAAATACTCTTATATTGGTTTCATTACTTATAATCGTATCTAGTAATCCATAGTTATTAGGATTGTATAAATAAGCATAATTGTTTTTTATATCTACAGCATAATCAGTTCCATTATATTCTAAAAGTTTTTCAATAGTTGTACTAATTTCATAGACTTTTGTTCCTGATAACTTATCAAATCCTGCTGTGCTAGTGCTATTGTACTTAGTAACCACTATTCCATCTTCAGTTATATATATTGGCTCTACTTCTGTACCACTGGGCAATAGCTTATCAGCTCTTTTAGTTAATACACCTGACGATTCTTTATATGTATTAATTATTGAATTTACTTTTATATGGTCATTATTGCTTGAATAAAGACTACTTACTGCACTATTTATATAATCATCTACACTGTTTACTTCATTTTCATTAACTAGTGATAACATATTTACTTTAGGAAAAGTTATCATGTCAAAGCTACTTACTGGACTAATATTATCAATCTCAATGTCATATATCTTTTGCGAATATAGCTTAGGTGGATTATATTCATCAAGTGTCTCAAAGTAATCTTCTTTTATATAGGATTTAACCTCATATATACCTAACTGTGTAGTATTTATTATAATTTTCCCATCATCAGCGATTGTAGAGTTATACCAAGTTGGAGTTCCTTTTTTTCTGTATTGAATAGTTTGTGATGTAATATAATCACTATCTATACTTTCTGATTTATCATAACCAATAACTGTAGCTGTACCACTAGAGTTTCTATAGAATTTATCAGCACTTATAAAGTTATTAATAGGAGCTTTATCATCTTTGATTGTATATACTTTCGAATATCTATCATATTCCCCCCTAGTATCCTCAACGTATATTTCTATTTTAAAACTTCCTTCTTTAGTAAACATAAATTCTAAAATATCATTTTTAACATGTTCAGCTTGAGAAGATACACCAAAACTAATATATCTACTTTTCAAAAAACCTGTAGTAGACTTATAACCCTGTCTTAAAGTAATTGTACTGTTATTGTTTAAATCTGTAACAACAATTCTAGTTTTACTATCATCTAAGGGATAATCAGGTCTAAATATACTATTATTTGTAAGTGTAAGTTTTCTGTTTTCCTTAAAGTCACCATACATAGTAAACTCAGCAACAGGTACATCAAGAACATTTATTACTTCACTGTCATAATCACTTGTACCTTTCCTTGGCTCTGCCTCAAGCTCTATATATTTATAACCAACAGTATCAAATTTAATTTTACCACCACTATAACTTTTAAATTCATCTAGTTCAAAATCTAAAGGATCATCAAGCTCTTTAATTTTTTCTCTTTGGCTATTATCATAGTCATAAAATTCAAAGTGATTATCACCAACACCACTTTTTTCAGCATCTTTAGCCGAAAATCTTTCTGTTACTCCGTCCTTTTCTTTATAAAATCTACTTCTATTGAGTACACTACCATATATACCTTCATAAAATATAGAATCCGTATCAAGTCTTGCCTTAGCACTATAATTAGCTGTATCTGACACAACAACTCTAATAATATCTGAATAATCACTATTTCCTGCTGTATCTTCTACATATACCATGTAGTAAAGTTCTTTTGAGCTTGAATACATTTCATCAAAACTAACTTTGTTATCATGTTCAGGCTTATAATAAGTTTCACGATTTAATTCTAAGGATTCTTTACTACTGCTTATATAGTATTTTCTAATTATTATTTTTTCTCCTGTACCTGGTACTGATTCATCAGAAGATATAGTAAAGGTATCATCTGTATCAACATTATCACTTGAAGATTTAATTATAGCTATAGAGAATTTTTCACTTATGGAAGTCTCTTTTATTACTGTTACATTTTGAGTGTGGTAATCAGTATCTCCATAGTCATTCTCTGCATCAAGTCTTAATGTATATGTTCCTTCCGAAAGCCCTTTATCAAGTTCTTTTACACTTTCATTTTCAGAATAATATGTTTTACTATAACCATTATCCCCTGTAACAGTAAGTATCCATGATTTTAGACTGTCAGCAGGCTCACATTCTGTCAAATCCATAAATCCTAAACTACCATATTCATAAACCTTATTTTCTGCCTTAAAATTTGCATCAATACTGTGAATAACAGGAATTGGCTTGGGCAACTCTTCTATAGGTGGAATTATAAAGGTCTGATAATATAATTTTCCACTGCTTATTTTATGCCAGCCCTTGGCAGCTCCCATGGTATATGGTCCAGGTGCTATTAATATATGAAATTTATTTGCAAGATAAAAGGACCCGTAATCAGCATAACTTTCTGGCTGATTAGGATCCATTTGAACTTCTCCACTTTTTTCTCTTTGCCATATCATAGTTGATAACCATTCTTCACATTGGGTTTTGCTTGTTTTAAAATATGTGGATGCCAATTCAAGCTCCCTTTCATACACATCGACCCAATCCTTTTGACTAGGATATCTTCCTGAATCTGCATCATTGGGAAAATCGGGATTACTAAACTTATTCCCTACCATGTCATAGCCCAGATATCTCCATTCTCCACTTTTATATTCATTTCCTGATATGGAGTTAAGACTTCCTGGACTGTAAACAATTATCCCATACTCCAGGCCTGATACTGAAGTTATTCCTGAATCAAATAACAGTTCCTTATTAAGGCTGTAGGTACTGCCATAGAAGGTTTTTGTATCAGGAATATCTGAAGATATCTTTATTTGCATGGTTCCTTCATTATTTACTATGGTTCTATAGTCAAGTGCATTTGATATATCAGGTCCATTAAAGCTAAATTCTGAAAAGTTAAAGGTTGTGATCAGTATGACCACAACCAATATCATTGAAGTTATTCTTCTTTTATTCAATTTCTATCACCTGCCAATTCGTATTGCTGTAAATGTGGCTCTACTGTCTATTAAGTATTTTCTTCCCTCAGCTTCTCCTTCGTATTTCTTCCCTGACCATTTCATAGATTTAAATTTTTCAAGTACTTCATCGTAACTGTTTGGATAAAATTCCTTAAGTATTTTTTCAGCGACATTATAATATTCTTTTCCTTCAATGTGGTAAATTTGAATATATTGTGGTCTTTCCTTTGGCTCACCTTTTGTTGTCCCAACATAGGAAAAAACTTCTTCATGTATTGAAGCACTTTGTTTTGGTAGAATGCTCAACGAAATAGTATCATCTCCGTTGTATACACTTAAATATGGCAGTCCACTATCTTTAATAATTTCTTCTACCTTAATATAATATGGAATTATCTCCTTATTCTCAACGGGTATTTCCTCACCATCTATTACTATTTTTGGTTCTTCCTTTAATTTAGGAACTCTTCTTTCGCTTTCATCAAGGAACCTTACAACCATGGTTGATGCTTCAGCTCTTGAAGCTTCTCCATCAGGCCTAAAGCTTCCATCCTCATATCCTGTTACTATCCCAGCTGCATAAACCCTTGCTATATGCTCCTTGTATTTATTTGATATGCTGCTAAAGTCGGTTATATTATTTTTTAGTTTTTCCACGTTATTAGGCTGCACATCCAGAGCTCTAGATATCATCATAGCTATTTCAGCCCTGGTAATGTTTTTATCAAGGCTGGCAAATTCTTCTGGTTTTAAATAACCGCCATTTACTGCAGCTTTTATGTAATTCTGTGCCCAGTGATCTTCAGTACTGTTTCCTGGATCCTCACCTGTAACGCTTGTTATAAATATTTTAGTGAATTCTCCTCGCTTTATGGGATTATCCGGTCTAAAGGTTCCGTCGGGATAACCCTTAATGAATCCTGAATCATAAAGCTTTGCAATGAATTTATTGGCCCAGTGCTCTGTGGCATCCTTAAAGGTTCTAACGAAGCTTACCAGCTGCAGCAGTGTATCCTTTGCATCACCAAGTTTATTATCCTCAGCAAAGGCTACAGTGCCAAAAATATTAATAATCATAAGACATATGAGAACATATGCAGTAATCTTTTTCATTTGTAATCTCCCCTATTTATATATAAGTTATAAATCTTTTATAAGTTATTTATAACCTGATATTTATCTGTTTTTATTACCAGGTTATTTTTGATAATTATATTTTGTACTGAAATCCATTTAGCATCATTAGAATTACTCTTTTTCTCTTTTTCCCAATGAGCTTGTTAACGGTTTTATTAAGGTCAGCTCCTTCAAGCAGTAGTCCTGTGCCAGCCCATGTCTTTATAAGGTCCTTTAACTGATCTTCTTCTATGCCACGGTCCCAGTATAAGTCTACCGCCCTTTTTATTTCTTCACCCAGCTGCACAACAGTTCTTGGATAACTGATAAATTCCTTATCCATAAAATCACTCCCAGTCTTTTCCTTTTGCTATAATTTTACCATGTTTTTTCTATTTTTGCTATGAATTTGCCATGTTTTTTCTATGATATTTATTTTTATGGGAGTATTAATTTAAGCTGCCTAATAATCTCTTTTTATAATTGCTGCTTCTATTAGTACTTCCTTTATCTTATCTTTGAACTTATATGCATAAATCAGTGCTATTGAAATGTATACCAGTTCATCATAAGCAATGACATTATCAATGATTCGCAGTATTGTTAAATATCCTGGCATTAGCACCCCATAGAATATCCCCAAAATTGCCCAGGGCTTAATATCAATTTTTTTATCAAAGCTAATTATATATGCTCCCAGCATTACAAGGGTCATGAACATCCCCATGAAGAGTAGATATATTATTCCCTGTGCAAATACATCATTGTCAACTTTTCCATAGTATTTATTAAAGAGCATGTAATAACCAAAGGCTGCAACTAAAATACTGATTAAGAAAATACCTGTTTTTCTTTTATTTATCATCTTCTATCCCCTTTCCCTTTTTCATAAGCTCTATAAATCCCTTATATAGTATTGGGTCATAAAACCTTTTTTCCTTTTCCATTATATCCAATGTTTCCCATTTCGTCTTTTTATTTCTATAGGGTCTTTTGGTGGTTAATGCACAGTAAGTATCACTTATTCTTAGGATTCTTGCTTCAAGGGGTATTTCCTTACCCCTTAGACCCTTTGGATATCCTGTTCCATTGTAATTTTCATGATGATAAAGAATGTTTGATATTATATCCTGATCTATCCCTATATCAAGGCAAATAAGAGCTCCATACTTAGCATGGTTTTTCATCTGAAGCATATCCTTGTTTGTTAGTGGTCCTGGTTTATTTAGTATTTTCTCGTCAACCAAAGCTTTCCCTATATCGTGAAGAGCTCCAGATAGGTATAGCTTTTTTACATCTATATTTAAATTCATATACTCAGCAAGTTCAACACTTAACTCAGCTACCCTTATCCCATGCACAAGATCAGGAAGCTGGAGCTTTTTTGTTACATCTGTTTCAACCATTAATGTGTTTTTCAAATCCCATCTCCTCCTTGGTCCCCATTTGTTATGTTATCCCCCTCAACTTCAACTTCTTCAAGCTCCTCAGGAGGCTTCCAGGTAAATTCCCAATCCTTTGGTGGTTTAATTATTTCAAACATTCCCCTGAGCTTTGAATCACTTATCTCAATCATTTCCTCCATGGATCCTACCGCCACATTAATGGTTTTTGGAACTCCACTTCCTGAGCTTAGTATTTCCTTGCCCGTTGCATCTACTATTCCTACTATTTTTATCTTGTTCATTATCCTGGTAGTGGCTTCACCTTTGAACACCAGGGCATAATAGTCTCCAAGCTTTAGCTGAACCCCTAGAAAATTTGATATATCTTTTACATCAATTCCTATGGTCCACATTTTATTTGTATCAACCCTAAGGTCTCCCCTTTCTGTCAGTTTGGTACTTAGTACTGCTTCACCCTTTTTTACATTCATTATCAGTCTTTTGTCCTGAACTTCCTTTGCATCTTCTACTGCTCCATCTGTAATCAGGCTAATGGGAGTATTCTTTAAAACTACATCCTTTGAAGATATTATTGTGTCTGCTTCCAAATCCCTTGTAAAATATGCTATGGTCCTTTTCGGCTCCGGGTTCATTGATTTTTTCATAGAATTGTATATGAAAAAAGTGAGTGCTACTGTTAATATCAGGCACACACTTGCTATTTTAATCATTCTTTTATTTATTTTTACCTTCAAGCTATCACCTCCTATGAATATCTCGTGTACATTCCTATGCCCTAATTGATTTTACTTCATTTACACATAGACTACATATAATTAATATAGTCTATGATTTAATATTTTATTTTAATATAGATATATATTATAGTGCCTACGACCAAGTAAAATAGAAGATAGCTTTTAAATGGTGCAGGTTCTCCTTCGACGTATACATTCTTTGATTTTTGAAAAATATAGTAGCCTAGACAGCATAGTGGTATGACACAAAAAATATAGTATCCCAGTAATTCCTTAATCTCAGTAATAATTTTTGCAATCATAGATCTTCATCCTTTAAAATATTTTTTTGATTTAATACAACCTAATATCCAGCAGCACCCATAGTAAAGCTATAAAAGGATATGCAATAGTGTATAAATTCAGGTGACGTCTAAAGCTCATAACTTTTTTATCTCCATGAAATTCCTTAGTTTTTTCGAAAACAAAATAATTGAATATACATATAGGTAGATAAATCAAAAATAATTTTTTATTATCTCAAAAACTATATTAATAATTTTTATCATTATGCCTTCACCTGTCTTTTATAAGATTTTACTAAATTTGTTCATCAGTTAAAAAAGAATTGGTATCCACATGTACTGATTTTTCAACGTATCTAAAGCCTGTAAATCTTGTCTCTATTGGTATTCTAACTCTAATGTGTATAGTAGTCCTGGTCATAGAATAACCGGTGCTGGATGCAGCAGGTAGATCATTTGGGTTATAAACAGTTATTTCATCAACTATTACTGGCTGATCCTTCACAGTTATATAACTATCTATTGTAGGATACATCGAAGCATCAAGCTTTAGGTTTTTCTTAATATACTCCTCCACTATATCTTTGGCCTGATTCTTATCAAGGTATTCATCCCTGTTTTCAATGCTTGTAAGTAAATTTCTTCTAGCCATTTCTTTTAAATCCAGCTTTGAAAATCCTGTCCACCCAGCTGCATAAAGGGCTTTTTCTACCTTGTTTCCAAGTATTATTATGTCTTGTATTTCAAAGAAAAACATAAAGCCAACTACAACAACGAATATAAATATTGTTGCAATGGCCATATATAAAAATATTCTCATTATCAGTCATCCTTTTAAATTCTGTATTCCATGCTGCATTTATCTACCCATTTTTTCATGGCATTGTATAGATAAAGGCTTAAATCCCTGTCATCTATTTCTTTAAATTCACACATCTTTTTTCTTCTTAGTGAGTAATTCCCATAGTATAAGATGACTCCTATGTCTTTGGGAACCAAGTCCTTAATTTCTTTGTATAGCTTCTTTGGAACCACATAATAGTTAAAGTTTCCAACAAAATTGTGGCCATTTTGAGACTTGAAGTCTGATTTTGTAATTTTAATTTCAAAGCATGTTGTTGCTATTCCAAGTTCCTTCATCGTACCATTTTTCTTGTAGACACAGCCTTTGCAGTTTTTATTTGGATAATTTAATCCTTCGATCTTACACTTATCCTTAGAGCAGAAATATTCTCCATAGGTTTTAGTCACATAATCCTCAAATCTTATTACATCAACGTATCCTGTACCAACATTTACTTCCTCGGCCCACCTGATGGTTCTAAGATTACCGCCGATAAGTGGTTTATATCCTATCAGAGCTCTTTTGATTTCCCTGGTTAATTCAGTCTCAGCCATTAGTGCCACTCCTTTTAGGAAGGCTTGTTTCTTCCTTAAAACCCATGGCCTTGTCCCTTAAAAACCTTCTGCTTTTTCTAAAGTATTTCTTTTTATCAGCTTCCTCAGGAAGATTTAATTTTGATAGATATTCTCCTATATCTTTAATGTATTTAATATCTTTGACAAATCCATCAATTGATTTAAGAACATCTTCTAGTTTATATAGGCTTGGCAAACCTTCTTCTAGTCCAAAATCTCTTTTATCAATTCCTAGATGCTTTTGAAAAAGCTCACTGCAGCTTTCGACCCATCTTTCAACTTCAGTTTCTCTATCCTTATCAAGTCTTCTTGCTATCTCGAATCCAATATTTTTGGCTCTCCTACTAAGGGCTATGTTATCCTTTGCTACAATCCTGTCCCTTAGCTTTCTTTGCTGAAGGTTTTCCTCATAGCCCCGGTATAGAAGGGATAAAATAAAGTCTGTGTTAAAATCCTTTGGATTGTTCCTTTTGGCACCCTTTACCACGTGCCAGCCCTTTTCACTTCGAACTATCATTCCTACCTTGGTCGGCAGCTCACTTTTTTCTATCATCCCAGCTGGGCATGCTATGTACATTCTGTGGCAGACATCAAAGTATTTTTCATATTTTGAATCGTTATCAAAGGTTGATCTGTTGTTTTTAACTTCATATATTCTGCAGTCCTTATTTGCATATGAAGGTTTGATAGCTATAATATCAGCTCTACCACTCCTTCCTCCTTTAATATCAATTTCTGTATACGTTAAAAGACCTGCAGCTCTTAAGTGCTTTGCCAGGTCCTCCTGAAGCTCCCTTTCGTTTTTAAATTCCAAATATATTCACCTCACTTTAATGCTGAATCGTTCAATCTTTTCTCCATGCTTTAATATAAAGCTATTTGATATGTCATCTATTAACCTGGTAGCCATGTCATTTTTTAGTAAATACATTGATTCATCAATATCCTGTGTAAATCCTAGAATAATAAAATCAAATATATCTAAAATTCTTATGGGTAAATACTGATTGTTTCTGGTATATGTAGATATAATTATATGAATATCTACATCTGCGGCTTCTAGATTTAATAATTCTTCAACCTTTTGAGCTAAATATTTTTCTTTTGGAGTATTGGTGTTAAATAAGTAAGTTGCATTTTCAACAAAGAGAAAGATTCTTTCATTAGTAGAGCTGCTTCTTTTGAGTTTTCTAACCTTAAGATTAATTTTTAATATTACCTCCAGGCATTTATCTATTTTGTCATTTTCTAGATCTATGGAATAAATTTGTGTATCAGTATTTCTTAAATATTCTTTAATGTCTTTTATCAAATCTTCCTTATTACACGACGATATTCCAGCTATTAATCCATGCTTTACTTCCTTTGTATTAATAATTATGTATTTCCCCCGATAAGTACCTAAAGGTATTATTGACATGCTGCCTTCCATGGTTTGTACTCCCTTCTATTGGTAAAAATTTATAAACTTTTTATATAACCCTTTAGGTTGTTGGATATTCCTGAATCCTTTCTTCACATTCCAGATTACCCTTTAAAAATATAGGCTTTTTAATTTCCCTAATAAGGTCTATAGTACTTTTAATCCAGCTATCCTTTGGTCTTTTAGCTCCCGGTCCTGTTTGAGCTCCTATTATATACCAATCAGCCTCAGGTAAATACTCTGGCTGAGTTAACAGTGGTTCTATTGATACAAATTTTACTTTTGAATTACATCCATTAGGCACTCCATGAATTCCAAAGCCTGTATATGATATCCCAGCCCAAGCATTTTCAGGAAAATCTACTTCAGCCAGCCTTTTTGAATTTTTAGTCAAAAAAAAGAAAGGCGTGTCTTTCACACTCCATTACTGTATTCATAACCTTCTCTATCCAGCTGTTCGGAACCCACTCTCCAAACAAATCCCCCATGCTTGATACAAATATCCTGGATGGCTTTTTTATTTTATTTGGTTCATTGAGCCTTGTTTCCCACAACGTTGGCTCAAATCCAAAGGCAAAGGCTGGGATTCCCTTATTATCTATTTCATTTATTCCAGGCGTATTAATTTTGTTAAAGGTCTTATATATTTCAATCTTTCCCTTGTCCCTTTCCATAAATCTGTTGGTAATTCTTTTTGCATAGCAGTAGCTGCACCCATGTCTGCATCCTGTTACAGGGTTCCATGTATAATCAACATATTCTATTTTAGTTTTTATCATTATACCCTCCTGTATCAATTTATACATTCCTACATAGCTTTAGTAATTAATTAAAAATTTCTTTTAATCTTTTTTTATGGGCTTTTGATTTCACTCGTATTGCCCATACTCTATACTTTTCTCTGTAGTATATAGAGTTTTCTGATTTTCCAATTCTATTTACTATATCAATCAAGGGAGCTTTGCATTTACAAAACACATAATAATTTCTATTCAGTCCAATTTTAAAAAGTGGCTTTTCATTGGCCACCTTTTCAATTCTAGTCAATATAACACCGCCTACTGATAAATCTTAATTAACTATTCTCATTTATTTTCAATCTAATAGTTATAGGGATAATTTTAATATGATTATCTTCATCACAACCTTTAAACTCTATACAATTTGCGTGAATAGTATAAGAAACACATTCAAAAGAATTCTCATATTTACCCAATTCCACAATATATTTTTTTATCATATGAATCCTCCTTTCATCGTTACTAATATCTTAGTTAACAATTAATAATCAAACTTCTTTTTATACTAATTTGTTAAGTTTCACAGAATTGCACTAATTTTCATGCATCTTGAACATTGCTAAAATTAACAATAAAGGAATTGCTATAACTATGATTGTTTTTATATCCATAAAATCACCTGTCTTAATATCTAATTTAGCTACTAATCTAATTGGGCATCGATATTCTCTAATGCAACATAATCAATCTTTATATCTTGAGTCCTATAGCTCAGCCCCAATAATTTCATACTCAACAACATAGCTTCTATAATAATCAATTATAAATTTTATAGTATTGGGTCTATGATTATCAGATGTGACTCCAAAGATTTCTTCATTAAGATTTAAAGCTATATAATTTTGATAATAGCCAGCTATATCTACATATTCAAAGTAGACATTTTTCAATATTTTTGAATGAATTGGCCTTTTATAATTTTCATCTATTTCTTTGTCAATAAAGTATAAAGCTGTTTTATATTTCATTAGATGTTTTACTTTTGCAAGGTTGTTCATGATATATATTCACGCCTTTTTATAAAGTTTTGTCTTTAGCTCCCTAAGGATAAAACTACAATACTATTCTCATAGGTCGCCGTTTTTGTTATAATCTCCTTAGAACCATCCGTTTTAGTTATCTCCAGGTCATAATCTGCGACAACTCTAAGGATGGCTTCTTCGCCCCAGGAAACTGTTTCTGGGGCTGTTATATTTATATTGCTAAAGCCAAGGGAGGTTAGCTCGTTTTCAAGACTTGTCTTGTCATCAGCACTAAGACCTCCATTTTTATTTAGTAGTGTTAAGTATTTACTGTTTATATCATCAAACTTTGCCCTGTCAAAGGTAGGAAGAGAGTATTCTATACCAATCATGAAAAGGGATAGAATAGCTATTAGAATTATTCCTATTATTACAAGCTCAGCTGGTAGTGAAAGTGACACAGATATCTCCTCCTTTATTTAAATATTGAATCAAAGCTTCTCATTACATGGGAAATTAGTGGTCCAGTCATCATGAGGACGTAGCAGCCAAAAAGAAGTAATGATGCCATAATAAGTTTGGTTCTTTTGTTTTGCCTTTTAATCTTTTTTGTAAGTCTTCTATTTTTTTTAAGGCTGTATGACTGGGCCTTATGACTTTCTTCAGCTTTCCCGGTGAGTCTTCTTTGTTCCAGGATAAAGCTAAAGGTCTGTATTTCAGTAAGATTTGAGATGCTTCTAAACTCTTCTAGCTTTCTATCTATGTCTTTTTTGAATCTGTATGCAGCTGCAAGGTCTTCTAGAGCTGATCTAAGTGGCTCCTTTGATACTGCAGCTGCATTAATCAGTACAACATCCTCTGATACTCCAATTTTACTTTGAAAATACATAACCTCCTGGATCCTGCTAAGCTCCAGGAGCAGCTTTTCCTTTCGCTTTTTACCCGCCATATATATCATTAAATTAAATACCAGCATTAGCATTAAAAGTCTTAAATTTATGGTAGCTGACTTTTCAAAGCCCCTTTCAAAGCCGACTAATGTATAAAATATGATTAGCCCAGCTGTTAGAAGGTGTATGAATATATAAAACTCAATGCTAACCTTGTATCCTGATTCCTTTAAAAAGCTGTCAATATTTCTGTAAAGGGAGCCCCTTATATACTTTTTAAAAAAGTTCCCTTTTTCTTTGTAATACTTTTTATCCTGACCCTTGTCCTTATCCTTAACTCTTGTAATTAAGGCAAAATACAGGGTCATAATTGATACAAATATTAAGCATGAAAGTATAATTAACTTATAAATATTGGCTCCTCCTTTCTAGGAGAATAGTGCAGTAAGCTTTGTATCTATCCAGGTTGAAAAATCACTCCATACACCTGAGAAGAAGGTTGAAATTGGAGATTCAAGGGACAACAGTGCTATAACTAAAACAGCTCCTACTATAATAGTTTCTATTAACCCCCAACCCTTTTCATTTTTAAGTGCAGCCTTTCCTTTTACATACAAATTTAAAGCTCCAGCATTTACTCTTTTTCTCACATTTCTTAACATATTCATTTTCATATGCATCCTCCTTAGTTTTTTTCAGTTTTTTTAATGGTCATAATAACAATGTATAGGGCTACTATTATGTCTATCACAAAGGTTGTCATGCCCCACTTGGTTCCAAAAATATCGTATTTAAGCTTGCTGTTTGCAATGTAGTAAATTACTCCAAAATTAAAAAAGAGTAAAAGATAAACTCCTATGTTAAGGAGTAGGTCTTCTACACTCTGTTCATCCTCCATGTCATTTAGTTTTTCAATTTCTTCGATGTATTCATCTGTAAGAGCCAGTACATCTGTACCATGTATATAGCAAAGCTTAAGGTTTTCTACATAAAGACTTAGTATTTCATTATCAAGCTTTTCCTTAAAGTTATCAAAGCATTTAATGGGATTCAGCCTACATCTTTTTCTTTCATATACCATGATGTCAACAAAGCTCTTAAGGGGCTGTGGTAGAAATTTTACTGTATTTTCAAAGGCATCGAATATATCAACCTTCTCTCCAGATATCAGGAATTTTTTAAATACTATTAAAAACTCCACCGATACCTTCTTGGTTCTTTCCTTTAGCATTTCCGAGAACAGATCCAGAGCTAAAAAGGGAACCATAAATCCAAGGGTTCCAAACATGGTTGATACTACTGCATTAAGTGCATTGTTTAAGGTGTCAATTTTACTGCCTATCCAGGTGGCCATTATCATCATGGTTATTATGGATATTACCAAGTGGGTGAATATACTATAGCTTGGTAGAAAGTATCTTATGTTTGATTTTTGTATCATGTTCTCAATGCTTTCTAAAACTTTGCTGCTATAGCCATTGCTTAGAATCTCCCTTTTTAAAGCCTTTTTCATCTCTCTTTTTTTCCTAAGATCCCTTATTGTATCAGTAATGTTAACATTAAGAGATACTATCATCATCGTTGTAAAGATTAATAACCCTAGTGGAATGATCATCAATTTTAAGTTTATTAATATGTTTATCACCTTCTTTATCAATAAATTTAAACTCCTGAAGCTTTCTTAAAAGCTCCTTTGACTTTACCCTTCCTACCCTTTTATGTCTTCCTTCCAGGAAGGTTTCATGTCGTTTTGATACTTCAAATTCCCATAGGGTGTTGTATTTATCTTCTTCTTCAGCTACTACCTCGATAATCTCCTTTACCACAAAGTTATCCATATGGATTATTAGATTTATTGATTCGTAAAGCATCTCCATTAAATCATCACGACTAAGATTGGTTCCTGATTTTTTCATGTTTATCATGAGCTTTCTTAAAATCTTTCTACCTTCTGAGGAGTGACCTGTGTTCCAGGTAACATTCCCTGAAAAGGCTCCATCAAAAAAAGTCATGGCTTCATCGCCACGAATTTCTCCAAATACATACATGTCTATTGTCATAAGAAGCCCTTTGTCCGCCAGTTCTTCTATTCCAAACTTTTCCCCCAACTCATTTCTTTTAACCAGTAGCTGTATTGCATTAGGGTGTTTTAAAAAGAGCTCTGGATGCTCTTCCATAACAAGAATCCTGGTATTTGGAAATATTTCTTCAAGCACCGCCCTCATAATTGTTGTCTTACCTGCTCCGCCTTTACCTGATACTACAACATTGGCTCCTGCATTTGCATATTTTACAAGATCCTTTGCCATTTCAGGAGTCAGCATTTCCATTTTAACTAAGTCATCCAGGGTAAAGCTTTCCTGGCTATGCTTTCTAAATACCACCGTTGGTGATATATGGGCTATGGGTGAGATGGCAGCAATAATTCTTAGTTTGTGCTTGTCATCTACAAACTTTGTAAGGGCTTTATCCTCATTTATCTCGCCCTTTAAGCTTGCCTGGATAGTTCTTATATAGGAAAGTAGGTTTTGATTGTTTCCAAAGCCAATGTCAGTTTGTATTATTTCCTTTCCTATCTTGACCCATATATTATTAGGCCCATTAATAAATACTCCGGAGCAGTCCTTTTTATCAAGATAGGGCTGAATAAGCCCATACCCAAATATATGGTCCTTCACCCCTTTGATTAGTTCATCCCTCGTCTTTCCCTTTACAGAAAAGTTATTCTTAGTAATCACCTTAATTATTGTACTCTCCAGGGCTGATGCTGGTGCCTTTTCTAGAATCACATCCCCTACAATACCCTTACTAACCTTGGCCACTTCCTCGGATATCTTTTCTATTACCTCATAAAGGGATGTATATACTGCACTATCCTGCTTTACAAGCTCTTTATCATCAGTCCTTCTATCTATTCTGTTTACTACTGTCATTGTCATCACCTTCCTTTTTTACTAGGAATTTAACACCTTTTTATAAAGATCATATATACTGTTTTTAATGCATTTTATCTCAGCCTTATGATCTTTTATAAAGTGTTTATACTTATTTAGTAAATAAAAATGTAACATAAGTGTTATTACAAACAAAAACGAAAACAGATCCATATCTTTTTCAAAAGCAACTAAATAACCTGCAAAAATAACCCAATTGAATACATGCTTAAGTACAGCCTTCAAACCAATTGCTTTTCTAAAAGTAATGTACTTAATTATTTGAATCCAAAAATAACATGTGACAGCTATCCCAATTCCCAAGGGTATTAAATCACCAAAATCATAGGGCTCATTTCCATATACTCTAATAATTTTTACATAGCCTGCTATTCCAATACCAATCATTAAAAGATATACTGCTTTAACAAATATGGACTGAAATTTCTCATCTTTAATTAAGCTATTGAAATACTTATCACTTTTATCATTAACAATATCATCTATGGTGCTATTTATTAAAAATACTAAAGCTACAAGCCATATTGCAACCGACAGGGCTTCCACTTATTCTAAACCTCCCTTCTTTTTCCCTTTAATTTTAAAAAAGTCCTTGATGGACTTTTCTTTCTTAGCTTCTATCCCTATGGATTTTAGGATGTCGGAAAACTCATTCATCCTTTTTTTATTTTTAAAGGCATTAATGTCCTCAAAGCCAGGATCCTTCGATATGTATCCTGCTACTGTAAGCTTTAGCTTGGATTCTATCTCGATAAAGGTTAAATCCTTTCCTGAATAATAATTGATTACCCCATAAAACCTGCTTATGTCATAATCATTGTACTTTGAGAACATATCAATAAATTTATTAACTCTCTCAATGTCATGATCATTTCCCCTTAGGGGAACCAGTATCTTATCCGCCATTTTTAGTGCTGCATCGGTTGTTAGTACATCGTACCAGGAATGGGTGTCTATTATTACATAGTCATATATAAATTTTAGCTTTTCTATTATTTCCACATACTGCTCTGATTTTGACATGTAGTATTCATTCATGTCATATATTCCGGGTAAAACATCAAGGTTTCTTTGATATTTTGAAGCCTTTGTAAGTCCTTCCAGTCTGTTATAGGTAAGGCTTTTTCTAACAACCGCATCCAGTGCATCGGCCATAGTATATTCAAAGTCTGTATCAAATATATATTTAAACCTTGGCTTAAGTGGATTATAGTCTACTATACATACTCTGCAGCCCTTAGAGCTTGCCAGCTTCATTGCCAGGTGAGCCGCAGTAGTAGTTGAGCCCTGGGAAAGGGGTGAGTATACTGTAATTACTTCTTTAAATACACTCTTTACCTTTTCTATTACTTCTATCTTTGGTTCTGAGAATACACTAAAGTCAAATTCCTTAGGATAGTTATCGAGTATTTCCTGGATGCTTTCCTTGCTTATTTCACTTAGCTTGATAAAGCCATTTACTCCTTCATTTACAAGATTGGTAATAAGCTTTCTTTCTTCATACCTTTCAAAGTCATCGGTTAGGACCACAAGCTTTATACTTTGCCTTGTAGCCTTTTTGGCTATCTTAATTAAAATATCTCCCTCATCATCAAGTAACCTGTTTACAACTATCACATCCACATTTATAAAGTCCATCAGCTCGAGGAGTGATACAAGGCTATCCTCGCTATCAAGTATCTTTATATCGCACTCTCTTATTATCTCTTCTAATCCTTTATTTCCAACTGCTAGAAATACTTTCATTCAAAACCTCCTTTCTAGTCATCATCATCTTCTCCAAGTACTGTTCTAAAGTCATCCATAAATTTTACAATATTATAGGGATTTATCCAGGTAAAGCTATCATCATTTTCATTTAGTTTAATTCCAATCTGAAGATGAAGGTGGGGTTCAAACTCCCCTGTTGTACCCATAGGTCCATATCCTGAGTCTCCAACATAGCCTATTACATCCTCTGCCCTTACCTTATCTCCTATTTCAATATTTTCTTCATATTCTGACATATGGGCATAATAAAAGTAGGTATCTTTCTTTGTTAAAATACCTATCCTCCAGCCTCCAAGCTCATCCCAGCCCATCTTATCAACCACTCCATCGGTCATCGATACTATTGGGGTTCCCATGTCACACATGATGTCATTGCCAAGATGTCTTCTTTCACCGCCGTAGCTGCGATCAGCTCCAAAGTCATCTATAGAGCTATAGGTATATTCTGTAATTTTCTTTTTTGTTTTAGTTTTTTCTTCTCCAGTTTCAGGATCTATGTATTCATCTTTATACTTTTCAATCTTTTTTTCCGGTATGGGGCCCGTTTCAATATCCTCCAGATATTTTGAGAGTACTTCTTCAATATACTCTTCAAGCTTTGATTTTTTATCCTCAGCTATTGCCCTGTTCATGGCAATCTTAAGCACTTCACCAGTGTAATCTTCCATTTGAAGGTTAGCTTCCCCGGCTGAATATACCAATACATCTAAAAAATCTATTTTATCCTTATTCTTTTTAACCTCATCGTTGTAATCTTCAACTCTATTATAGGCATCTTTTAAAAAGCCATGGGGTATGTCAAAGGATTTTGCCATTTCAATTTCATCGCCTCCTGCAATAAATAGTGTGAACATTGAAATGCAGGAAACAAATAAAAGGGGCAATAAGACAATAACCAAAATAGCTAAAATTATCTTAAGCTGTATTTTTCTTCTAACATATCTTTTAGCCATCTTCATCTTTGTTACCCCTCATATTTATGTTTCCCTCAGGTGTCTTTTTACCTACACTGTCCCTATGATTATTTTTAAGGCCCTTAATCATGTACCCAGCTGGATTATTAATACTCTTTTCCTTAAGCTGAATTTCTTTCATTTTATCAAGCATATATCTTACTTGAGTGTGACCATACTTCTTAATAATTTCTTCCATAAACTGAGGATCATAATTTTTATTGTGGTCCTTGTTAAACTCATCTGCATATTCCTTTGAAATATCTTTAATTTCAATCTTTTTAGCTTCATCTCTGTCAATTTTGTAACTTTCTTCACCAATTTTTATTTCTATTAGATTCTTAGGTCTTGAAACTTCAAAGTCCTTACTATTTTCAAAGCCTTTTACAAGGTCCTCAGCACTTCCACCTGCATTAATGGTCCTTTGAAGCTGCTTTGCTACTGCTATTACTTCTCTATCATCAAACTTCTTAGCTCCGAGAGCTTCTCTTGTCTGAACCTTATAAACAAAGGGGTGATGCTTTGGTTCCTTTCCAAGCTTTTCGGCCTTTTCTTCCGCCGTTTTTCCAAGTAATTCATACTGCTTTTCTAAAATATTTTCAGCCTTTTTCATAAGTTCTTTAAAGTTTTCATTATCACTCTTAGTGTCTTCTTGAATCTCATCATAAAGATCTCCAAAGCCTACTGTTTGCCTTTCTAATCCTTTATCTGAATTTGGTATTCCCGTCTGCCTTGCTTTATTAGTTGTGTTATAGGCCTTTGCACTATTTCTTATGCTTCCTTCACTGGTATTAGAACCAGAGCTATTAATCTCATCCTTTGATTCCTCATCGTAGTAGCTGCTGTTTTTATTTCTTCTAAGATTAAGGTTTCTTGAGTATTCCATTACTCGATTTTCTATATTTGTATCCCTTCGCATTTGCTTATTTACCGGATAAGCCCCTGAAGCTGCAAGCCTTGCCATTGTAAAAAGTTCAAACAGTGATTCCCTTTTAAAAAATATTACAGCTGCAATAACCAGCTGAACTATTACTACTACAAATATTCCGTATTCATCGATGAAACCATATAGTACTGTATTAAAGGCAAAGACTATAGCTAGGAAAAAGGATACTACTACAGTAATGGCAGCACTTCCTATAACCTTGGATAACCAACTTTGAAGAATTCTAATTCCTCCAAGCATTGGTATTAATGCACAAATAAAAACAAATATTCCAAGTAGTATAAAGGTTATGGTAAGAAATTTATATGCCCAAATCAAAAGACATAATACTGCTATTATTAAAAAAAGTATAAGGTAAGGTATAAAACTAAAAAGCAGATACCCTACCCTTTTTATCCCCCAGTCACTGGTAAAATGCACCTCATCTTCTGCTAATTCATCGATTATTACTTGCCTAGCATCAGATAGAGATGGTAGGGACAAAATTTCGTCCTCATGTTTTTTAGCCATTTCAACAGATCCAAATTCAAGTATCTGCCAGGGTCTATGTACAAACATATACCATGTGTTGTTGGCTGCCGCCATTACAGCTGAATCTGGATCCTGTCCTTCATTAGTTGCCCTATAGGTTCCAGCTAGCACAGCCTTTGAAATTCCATTTGTACCTTCATTTATTGCATCTAGCATTCCCGATGGTCCTTTGTAAAAGGCAGTAGCCAGAGCTATTACAATTATCACCTGAATTATAGCAACCCAAATTTGAGTTCTTTGTTCTGCAGCCATCTTAATAGCAAAATAAAGTCCCAATAGCACTATAGCTATTAAAGACAGTTCATCAAATAGGGCAGTTTCCATCTCACTTACTACCTGGTCTACTACATCTGAGAACATATCATATATGGGCATTTCATAGGCATAATAAATAAGAGTTACTAAAGCATATCCAAGGTACACCTGTATTTTAAATAATATATTTGCAGCTACATTTACAAGTCCTTCTGGTTCTTTAAAGAAAACATACTCTTCCATGTCAAGATAATAATTATCCTTGTATTTTGTAAGGTAGATATTATCATTATCACCATTAAAGAGCTCCTTTACAGAAGGAAAGGCTTCGCTTGCAGGATCCTCGGCAAAGGCACTGCTTGGCATCATTATTGTTATAAGTATTACTAAGGCTATTATTTTTTTATATTGCCTTATCATTAGCCTCACCTTCTTTTTTAGCTTTAGTTGGTGTTGTATCAAAGGCTTCCTTAAGATGCTCAAACACACAGTCAAATCTTATCTTTCCTACTCTTCCATCAAGGTCTTGGAATAGACATTCTCTGTTTTTAAGATTTCTTACCTCCTGTATATTTTCTTCTGTTACCTCGAGATTTAAAAACTTGAGTACTCTTTTTATTTCTTCAATATTATCCTGATAAAAACAGAACTTATAGCTAACTGCATTCTCAACCCCTTCACCCTTTAGGTCATTTACTGAATGGCCTATTAAAATAGATCCAGCATAAAGAGATCTTCCCATTCGTGAGAAGAAGTTTTGAAGCTCTGCACCCTTTTGGGTCCTAGAGAGTGCCCAAGATTCATCAAATAAGATAACTTTAAATATGCTTTTATCCTTTGGAGACAGCACATATCTTTTAGCAAAGCTGGCTATAGGTATCATTAGTACCGTTGAGATAACTTCCTCCTGACTGTAATCCTTTTTTTCTGTTTCCCTGTCGGGAAGCTTTAGGTTTTGTATTTGAAGGATATTTATCCTCCTATCAAAATCAAGCCCTTCTTCTGTCCCATCTCCAAAGAGTAGTCCAGCCATACCTATTTTTCTAAGAAGCTTGATTCTTCTTCCTACCTTTCTGGCTACTGTGCAAAATTCATCACTTTCTGGAAAATTCATAAGTCTATCGGATAAAACCTCCATACAAGGTCTTTGATGCTCTTTAGTATAGTTAATAGCTTCAAGGACCACTATATATTCATCATCCTTGGGGTCTATCTTAAAGAGCTCTGATAAAATATCAAGGGCAAGGTTCCCTGCTTCTTCTAAATCGTCTTTATAGATAGTAAAGGGATCTAGCTTACCCTTATCCTCAATACTTGCTGTTAGTTCGATTACATTAATCATTCCATCAAATTCTGGCAGTGTATCAAGCCACTTCTTTCTCTCACCCTTTGGGTCAAATATTAATGCCTTTCCCCCATAAAGTACTTGAAGATACATAAGGAGATTGGCATTAAAGCTCTTACCTACTCCGAGATTCCCAAGAAATACCGCCGATGCAGATCTATTAAGTCTACACGCTCTGGCCATATCTAGAAATACATTTTTCTCAAGTATTCCAGTTGTTGCTATAAAGGGACCAACATTATCCCCAAGCATCCTGGTAGCTCCAAACATGCTACCAGCTAAGGTCCTTGGTGGTAGGGGAAGTACATAATCTGTCATGTATCTTCCCGTACCAGGTATAAATTCCATAAAGAGCTTTAGCTGATCAGCAAGGGGTCTTTCTATTATGAAATAATTATCCTCATAAAATTCCTTTATAAAACTTACATTATCTTCAAGTTCTTGTTTGTTATCCGATGCAAGACAAAGGCTAATGGATACCCTAGATATCGGATCCCTTGTTGCCTTTAGCTCTGCTTCCATTTCATCTGCACTTTGCTTTGCATCCATTAGTTCATCTGGTATTTCATCTTCACTATCAACAATATGATCAATTTGTCCCTTTATTTCTCTTTTCTTGCTGCTTATTTTTTTCATTCCAGCTTTATGCTCCTCAGTATTAATATGAATGCAAACCTCGATTTGTATTGGATAATCCTGAAGAACTAATAGCCATTCATTTCCTGGAAACTCTATCCCATCGGGTATATGGTTTATCACTAGATATGCCTGATAAGATTCTCCATCATCATGGTCAAACTTAAGAGCTCTTGTCTCATCTAAATTCATTACTCCTTCAGGGAGACTTAGCACATCCTTTTCATAGGCCCTTATGGCATACTCGCCGTTTTTTATGATTCTTTCAAAAAATGGTGTCCAGGCTATTTCCTCATAATTCTCTTTGCTTATCCTGCTACCTTTTTTGCCTGGCTTTTTCCTTAGGTTTTTCCTTATCTTAACCTCACCCATACCACGTCTGGTTGATCTCTTAATCAGCCACTGGGTATCGTACACATCTGTCTTTTTAAGTCTAATTCTTTTATTTTGCCTTTTAAAGTATTCTTCACACAGACCCATAAAGTTATTGATTTCTCTCTCAAGGATAGTCTTTGTCTCAACACTAAAAAGTTCTTCAATACTTCTTATGGGACTCTTTATAAAATACTGGACCGCATCCTTAAGATCCTTAATCATATTTTCACTTGCCCTTAGCTTAGTTAATATATACACAACATAATCATTTGAGTTTCCCTTGTTTTTGATTTTGTCCTTTAGATATCTTGATGTTCCAAGGGCATGTGCCTGGGCTGACTTATAAAGAACATCGCTTTTATCAAGCTCATTTGTGAGACTTTTATAATGATCATCTACATCTTGAGCTATAGGTATTATTAGAATCTTAGCTTCTTCGCCTATATTGGCAATAAACCTAGCCAGCCTGTTAAGCAGGGCTATCTTTTTCTTATTAGAATGAAAGTCATAGTTAAAACCCTCAAGCTTGTACATCGCCCAGCACTCTTTGTTAGAATCATTAAATATTAGATTTTTTTCGAAATATTTTACTGGAAAGTTATACAAATTAACCCTCCTTTCTTAACGTTAATTTATATCTTGATTTACTACTCTTAAAACTGCTCCTTAGAGCTTCATTGGTTTTATTCTTTATTTCCATATCCCTCATGATTACAGGAGTTATAAATCTTACTTTATTTCCTTCTTGTATGGGCTTAAATCTTGCCAGCTTCTTAGGAGACAATAAAAAAACTGCCCATTCAAAGAAAAACTTATGGGGCATTTTCCCATCAAGGGTTTGCTTTGTAAGAAATTTCATAAGAGCAAAGGGCAGTGCAGCGTATTTTACTATAAAATGCACCCTGTCTAAAAAGGGTACTACTTTGGTTAATCCTACTGCTATTAATAGGCTTACCCCAAAGTAAATCACCTCGTTAGGTGATACAGGGAATAAAAGCTTTATACCTTCTATAGAATGAATTTTTCTTTCATGCTTCCAAACAGATCTATAGGATCTTAGTATCACATAATCTTTTTCTTCCATAAATCCTCCTTACTCCCGTATTAACCGCCGAATATAATACTCCATATGGTTGTCCCAATTGATTTTAGTCTCTCAGGAGCATCAATAATTACTAGTACTATAGATGCCAGTACTGCAAAACCAATGAACTGGGTAAACATCTTCTTTAGCAGGAGCTTTGCAGCCACTACTATTACTACAATTAATGATATCCACCAAACTCCATCCTTGATCCAGTCATATCCATTCTTTGCCCATACATTCTCAGCAAATACAGGCACAGTTAACATTACCAAAATTAAAGCTGTTGTCAGTATTACTTTAAGTTTTTTATTCATTTTCATTACCTCCATTTCCAATATTTAAATTTCCTATCCTAACATCAAAGTCCTTAATATAAAGTCTGTTCTCACTATTGGTAAGGGCAACATTAAACCTTTGTTCAAATTCCATATTTGATTTAGTATCAATTACCTTAAGGGTTACAAGGGATAGTATTTCATTTCCCTTTTCATCAAGTAAATAAGAACTCACTTCATCTATCCTTTGAAGCTTGAACCTGCCTTCAATTCCTCCGATTTTCTTTCCCTCGGCCATGTAGTAGCTTATCTCACCGGAATTCCCACTATAATAGGTCTTAAAGAAGTTTTCAAGCACTCCCTTAATTTCCCTTGAGCCTTCACTTGATACAGGGGTTCCTGAATAAAAGTTAAACTTTATTTCTGCCTTATTAGGTCCTGGTATAAAGGCTGGATAATCCTCCACTATGTAGCTTCCATCAACCTCAGCTACTGGAACCTTTATATATACATCATCAATGTCTGTCCTTATGAGCTCCTGATCTTCTATTTTTTCTGACCAGGAATACTTTACCTTAACCCTTACATAAACATTAAGCTGACTATCTGATATCCACTCAGTTTTATAAGCCTTTGAAGCTAGAGCTTCAGTTTTTACACCGCCATTTGATTTTGCCATTTCATAAAGATATGCTGGAATATATGCTTTTAATCTGTTTAAGTAATCCTCACTTTCACCTGTAGTCATATATTCAAAGCCAAAGCCCTCGGCAAAGGAGGAGGCTTCAAACTTAACTCTATCCTCATAGCTGCTTTTAGCTACATAATCACTAACAACTACCTGGGCCGATGCAGCACTGTCTTTATTAAATAAAGTCCCAACTCCACGCAAAATTAAAAAGACTACCAATAACCAAAGCAGTCCCTTTCCTAACCTTTGAAACCATAGGGTTTTTATTTTAAATGGATTTTTCTTAAAGTTTAATATGTTAATCACCTCCTGCTAGACTAATTCATCTTCCTCAACGGTCCAATACCCATCATCCTCATAGCCTGTTAATTCTTCTACTCCACTTGATTCTTCTATATCGTCATTTTCATCCTCCAGATCATCTATTTCTTCATCGGGTTCTTCATATGGCTCATCATCTTTATACTCTTCAAAGTCATCAACTACCTCGACATTACTTTTAATCTCAAGCCTGTCGCTGCCAGTTAGCATAATTCCCTTTTGGTAGCTGCCTGGCTTAATATCTGTATCCTTGAAATAATATCCCTGAAACTCTATTGGCTCAGCTCCCAGGGAGTATAGGAATCTTCCCTTAATGTCTTCCGGAAGCTTTGTTGCTTCTGGACTTCCAAGGATCATTATTGAAGGCTCCTTATCTGTCATTCTTCCTGATATTCTAGCTCCAAGATTATTCTTTATCTGCCCTTTGATTACTGTCGCATCGGGTCTTTGGGTAGCCAGTATCATATTTATTCCAGTAGCCCTGGATAGTCTTGCAAGAGTGCTCATTTTCCCTTCTATAGCCTTATAAATTTCAAGTTCGTTTTTATCACTTATTCCACTAGTATCAAATAGCTCTGCAACTTCATCCACAATAACAAAAACCCTTGCCAGTGGGGTTTTTGACTTTTTATTGTATTCAACTATATTTTTAACATCCAGGGTCTTAAACTCCTTAATCCTTTCATGGTGCTCCTTGACCAGTTTAAGAAGTATAACAAGGAATCTCTTTCTATCTGATACAACTTCACCAAAATCCTTAAAGCTATCAAGCTCTATGCCACCCTTAAAGTCAACAAAGAATGCCTTGGCTCCCTTTTTTATTACCTGCCAGGTTATGGCCCTTTCTAGAACGGACTTTCCTGCACCAGTAAGACCGCCAATTAACACGTGGGGTGTAGTGTTAAAATTAAGAACCTGTCTTTCTAACAGACCTTCCCCTAGTATAATTTCGAAGTCCTTATCTGAAATATAATCATCACTCCAGGGATAGCTCTCCTGGATGTTATGCTTAAGGGGTACAGTTACAAGCTCAATGATCTTCTTGCTGTCCTTTTCATTTTTTATCTGAACAACATTAGTATTTAGGGTTGACTCTATACTTTCCCTTTTATCCTTCCAAAGGGTAAGGGGTAGTCCTTCACTATTGAATTTATAAATAACCTTTTTCCCATCTTCAGTTGTTTCAATCAGCTCTGGAAAATACTTAACCCCATCAAGCCTTGTATATATGCCAAGCTTTTCAAAGGCATCATCGTACTTTCTTCTTTCGGCCTTTTTCTCATAGGGCACTGTAACCATCCTTACAACTTTTCTGGAATCCTTTTTATAATCAATACTCAGTATCCCTAAATCCATTGTACTTTCCAGCTCTGGAATCTTTTTTCTCCATTCTGCAACAGGTATGCCCCTGCTGGTAAATAGAAATATTCTAGTATCATTTCTTTTTATCTCCTTTATCAGCTTTGGATAATCCTTAACCCTAATCTTGTTACCATTTACATCTATCTTTTCCTTAACCAGCTTCGAGTGAAGTCCTACAGCTTCAAATTTTTCATCAAAGGAATTTAAAAACTGAAGTCTTTCATCACCCTTTAGCTTAATATACAAAACCAAAATAACTGGTGAAAGAATTTTAAAAATTATAGGCTTTCTTAAAAACATACCTATCCTGGAGCTTGCCTCAGGTAAATAAGAAATAAGCTTATCAGCAAACACAAAAATAGCAGCTGAAATTATTAGCATAATAAAAAAGCCTATCAGGCTCCCATAACTTTTTTCACCCTTTTTATTTTTTAAAGATAATATTTCCATAGCTCCATAACCAAAAGCCTTGACGAAGTCCAATACTTCTCTAGCAGATCTAACAACAACGACTCCTATTTGCTCATCTAATTCCTTAGCCAACCTATCCCTCCTCTCGACGACGAATAAGAATAATAACCATCAACTAATTAATACTTAACAAATATAAAATCAACAACCCCTTCCAAAACACTAAAATAAAAAACCGATAAAAATTAAATAAACTCCTCTCTATTCAGTCCAATATGACCGTTTTAAGTATAATTTCCACATCCTTGCAATATCAATACTTACAGCTGGCTAGATATAACTAGTTCGTGTCTGTTTGATGTCATATTCATATCCAGTTCAAAGAAAAGGACATCAAATATGTATCGAAGTTGCATGCCATCTTATATGCGAAATTGATTATCCTTTCGTTATTCATTTTGTACATCAAATTGCATATCAATTCTAATATCAATTATTATGTCAATATTCATTGAATTGGATACGCTATTCTAGAAAGCTAAATGGTTTTTCTTTAAAATTTTCATCCAAAGTGGAATAATAATACTTAATATTTTCTATTTTATTAGCCTCAATTAGTTCTCTTAATTTAGTAGTCCTATTGGGATGATTTGTTACTATTAATATTGCTGGATGAATTTTACCATAGAGCTCTGTTATTTTATTTGATCTATAAAAAGCTTCATAAACTCTTATTTTATCTAAAAAGCTATTTAAGGATTCCGTGCTCCTATCATACTCCAAGAAAAAAGATATCTTGGCAATTTTTCCATCAGGTAGCTTCTTTGATAAAGTGATTTTAGAATCAGGGTTGAAAACTATTTCCTCACCATCACTTTCAAAAGATATTCTTCCAAGTCTTCTTTCTCCTATAAACTCATCAACAGTTAAGTTTTCACATTGTTCCATGCATACTCTTATTTCTGTAATATCGAGAGAGTGTTTAACTGCTCCAAGAGATACCACGTTATCTCTAGGATCCCAGCTAATATCTTTTTTCTCCAAGCCATTATTAGCAGCAATAAAAAAAGCTCCCTGGTTATCCAAGAAGTATATCCCTTCACTGCTGCCATATTTTTTTCCTGATATTTTAGGAAAATCTCTATACACTAATCTATTTTCAAACAAATCTAATAACGTCTTTCTTGTATAATCTAATGAATATCCTGTATATCTTTCTATTTGGCTAGTCTTTGCAACTCTCATATCATATAGAAAGTATACTATTCGTTCTTTTATTTCATTCATTGGGTAATTCATTAAGTGATTATATGGATTTCCTTTTATTTCAACTCTTTTTCTTCTTCTAGTTCCATTTTTGTATTTTTTCTCATCCTCCACTTTATTACCTCCTTCCTTTATAGTAATTTCATGGTTTTTAACACCTTCTATAGGTTCGGATTAAATAGCTTTTCATAGTTTAAACTTTTTTGCTTTCTAATTTGAGCATCATAATTATCAACAACTGTTTCAAGCTCTGTATTTTCATGGTTTTTAACATAATTCGTTTCATTATCACCCTTGCTTCTGTTAGCGGAAATTGTTGTGCCATGCTCAACACCAGTATTTTCATGGTTTTTAACACTTTTTCTATCCATTTTTTGCATATTGTTAAAAACCAGCATTTCTAAGAGCTTCGCAGTATTTATCTTAATATGCATCGTTGGCTTATCTTCAACCTTGGCAATTTTTTTAAATATATATTCCTTTTTTTCAAGACTTTTAAGACCTTTATCAAAGTGTCTTCCAGAAATGCCATATGTCTCAATAAAATAATTTCTCTCATTAATGAACCATTCATCACTTTCACTAGGACTACTGTTAATATAGAGAAATATAAGAAAATGCAATAAAGATCCTTCTATAAAACTGTCTAACAATATTATTAATTGCTCCTGAAGGTCCATCATTTCTATTAATTGTTTAATATCTTGTTTCATTTCATTTTCTTAATTCCTCCTTTCTGAAGTCTATCAGGCAGCTTATTTTAGTTCGTTATCTGCTCTTATGTCCTTTTCTTCCTCCAAATAAAAAAAGACTACTAAACATATTATAATTAGCAGCATAATTAATGGCATATATTTACCACTCCTTAAATTAATTTTGTTTTTGGACGCACTTCACCCGTAGTCATTTTTTCGGGTATTTTAGTCCCCCCCTTTTTAGACATAACTTTTGTTTAATTTTTCTCTTTTGCTTCTTAACATTATCTATTGAAGTATTAATTTTATTAGCAATTTCAGCATTGCTTTTATTTTCTTGTGAAAGCTTATATACTTCTTTTTGTTGAGGACTTAAAGTGTTTAATACTTTTTCTTTATCACTTAATCTTTTATAGTTTTCAATTTTTACTAATGCTGATTTATATATTTCAAATACTGTGCTAATACTACAATTTAATTCTTCTGCTACTTTATGTACCGACATCTTTTGCCTTAGAATTGCTATTTCCAGCTGCCTTTCTGTAAGGCCAGTATTTTTAATATCATCTTCGTTTAAGGTGTTTAGCTCTAGTAAAACTATTCGTTCCAGTTTTTTTACTGAATCATTGACATCCCTTCTCATGGATCTTTCAATAGATAGATCTACTACATCTTGAATTGTCTTATCATTTTTTTTATTAATTTTATTAATGCTTTCTGTCAGCTTCTTCCTACTTTTCTTACAGCTTGTCTTTATATCTAGCCATGAATCCAATTTTTCTGCTGGCAAACCTCTCCCCCCTTTTAAAATATGAAAGAATTATGATTGTATGTTTTATGCGGTATTTTTGCCTTTTTTTGAGTCATAGTTCAAAAAATAAAAACCTACATCTTGATTGCACCCTTCATCTCGTCCTGGTCTATAATCTTTTATACAGTTGTTTTCCAGTAATTTTTTTCTTATATGTGCTAGATGCTGATGAGAGTTAATACGGGCCTTGTACATTGATTCTCTTACATCAATCATTACTTTCTCTGGATAACTTTGTTCCTTCGCTTTTGTAACGATGAATGCTAACAGAGCAAAGGGAGTTTGTCCAATTCTGCTAATGCCTCCATCATTAATAAATTTATTAAGCATATCTTCAGTCAATTCTACACCTCCTTAATATCTAAATTTATATTTTTTTGGCAAATTATGTCTTATGCTTATTATATGATTATATGGTAATCTTTTCAACCATTATTTCAAATTATGTTTATAGTGGTTTGTTCTCGTATTTTAAAATTATTGTTAATATGTTTATATATGTTTACATTTTTTTCTTTGGAGGTATTTAAATTGAAAAAGGACTCTAATAAGAATATCGATAATTCACTTCCAAATGAATTTAAGACTACTTTTCCTAAAAGACTAAAGAAGCTAAGAAAATTAAAAAATTTGTCACAAGAAGAATTAGCCTTTAATCTTGATATTAGTAGAACCCATCTTAGTAATTTAGAAGCTGGTAATGCAACACCTTCTTTAAATTTGCTAATCAGTATTGCTAATTACTTCAATTGTTCTTATGACTATTTATTAAACAGAATTAGTTATCCTGATGAATATAAACCTATCTCTAATAATATTTTTGATCTTCTTAATGATTATCCTGAATTTCGATTTGATGACTTCGAAGTTTCTGAAGAAGATAAAGATAAAATAATATCTGCAATTAAACATGCCTTATCAATTGTGCGGTTGTACAATAAAGAAAAAAAAGGTTAGTTTAATTAGTATATTTTTTAAGTTTCCCTAAAAATATACTAATCTAAAACTAACCTTTTTTCTATACGTTTCTCGAACATTTGTTCTGTTGATTGCAAAATAAATTAATAATTATTTGC
This sequence comes from Halanaerobiales bacterium, assembly GCA_016278415.1. The sequence goes on along the minus strand of JADQBV010000146.1, from coordinate 7,469 downwards.
TAAAACTTAACAAATATATTATAATATAAGCAGAATTTGAAAAATCCAATTTTATTTTTACTAGTTAAACTTATCGTTTTCTAAATAGTAATACAAAAAAGCAAACGAGCTGCTAATCTTCCGTCCAAAGTTGATTTAGCAGCTCCCAAAGAGAATTCTTATTTAATTGACAATATAATTATATCATTATCATGGTATAATTACAACACTATTTTTAAAAAAATTTATGTTAAAAACCAACAAATTACTAGGTTTTAGCATAAAATTTGTCAAATAAATCCGAGCTCTCTTTGGGTCATAATTCAAAATATTATGAATTGGACAAAGGGGGTTTTTTTATGGCAACATGTCAAGTAAGTATTAATTTCAACTACAATCCAGATTATGAAACCGTACAGGTTCCTGGATTTATGATTGAAAGGCTGCTAGAGCAAAGTAAGGGTTGTTTTCATATATATACATACCTTTGCCTCCTAGCAAATAAAAATGAAAAGATTAAGATGAAAGACATTACTGAATCAGTTGAAGAAGATATATATTTAAAAAATGATGAATTTGGGCGTGTCGTAAATATTAACACAAAAAAAATTGCTTCAGCTCTTGGCATGAAGATCCGCACCGTACAACAATGCCTTAAGGACATGTATGAAGCAAAATTATTACTTAAAGTACATTCATATAAAAATAAAGATAATGATCAAGATATTTACATAACAGGATACAGACGTATGCGTAAAATTAAAAACTTTTTACAACTACCTAAAGAAATATTTGAAAACACCATATTAAAGGCAGATAAAGGTACAATTTCACTGTTTTTATATGAATTTTCAACTATCTTCAAGAATACTTTAGCTAAATTAGAATCTGTTAAGTCAAAAAATAAAAATCTTACATATGCTGAAATAATTCATGGTGTTAAAATAGAAAAAGATTTAAATGAATCAACTTTGCTAAGTGCAATGAAAAGAACCTCCAGAAAAATATTAGAAGAATCTCATCTTAAGCTAGAAAATATAGGATTTGTATTTGATGAAACACTCACTTATGACCGTAAACAAACAAAGTTTGTTATTAAAGCTTATAGTTTAATAACTAAATTATTTAAACCTAAAAATGAAAATCTTTCAATCATTAAAAAATATCCTAATATATTCAATCAAGTATTAGGATGCATAGATACTTTCGGAATGAAAGACTGTTTTCAGGCCAGAAAAGAATTTGAAGATCTTACACAAATGCTTAATCAATATGGACAAGTTCCATTCATGGCCGGCTTACTAGCTTATCAATCATCTGGAACTCTTAATGATAACGTCACAGATAAATGTGCCTACATAAGAAGATGTATTGATAACTGGCTCTATAACAATCAAGATAATAAAATTAAATAAAACCATAACTTTCTAATTACTTGTTACTAGGTATACCCTGCCTAGTACTTTGTAGTGTTTAAAAATATTTATAATAATATAATCTTTATTTTTTAAAAAAAATTAATCAAAAAACTACCCATTTTTTACTGGGTAGTTTTTCTATTTTAATAAAAATCTAAATTTCTTGTGTGTTCAACGCAAATATAAATTTTTCCACACCTTTCAACGCAAATTTATATAATTACTCCCATACTTCAACGCAAATTTATTTTTTTATGTATCCCTTCAACGCAAATTTATTTTTAAAATATTCCACTAACGCAAATTTATTTTTTGTGTAACCCCTATAATCATTGATACTACTCATTTATACCTTACTGACTTTTGTCCTAAATTTATCTAATTTTATATTTTTCTAACTTAATATTTATCTAATGTTAAATATTACTAAATCTCTAGATTAAGAACTCTGGTAATTTTAACTTTTTATTTTCTTTATTTGTAATGATATAATTTAAATAACTACTATAATAAAGAGTTTAAAGAAATGAGGATTTCTATGGATATAATTAAAGCTCTAAAAGAAAAAAATGGGTTATCATTTAATGATCAACAACTAAATATGGTTAATCATTTATATGGGCCTGCCCTATTTCTATCTACTGCAGGTAGTGGTAAAACAACTATAACTTGTGCTAGAATAGGCCAATTGATAGAAAAAGAAAAAGTTAAGCCAGAAAAGATCCTAGCTCTGTCTTATTCAATAGCTTCAGCAAATGATATAAAAAATAGATTTGATGAACTCTTTAATGGTAAAATCCATATGCTTGAAAGAAACAAAGTTAAATTCTCTACTATCCATAGTTTTGCCCTATCTGTTATAGGTTATTACACATATAAGACGAATTCTAAAATACATATTATTGAAAAAGGTCATTCAAGAATAACCAAAAAAAACATACTTAAAAAATTATATTATGATTTAACCAAAAAAGAAGCATCAGCTAGGGAAATAGAAAAAATACTTGAAACCATAAGTTATGCAAAAAATAATGGATGGACTAAAAAGACACATAGAAAAGCTTCAAAAGTAATGAGTTTTGAATATCTGTACAATGAATATGAAAATTATAAAACAAAGAATAATATGATTGATTACGATGACATGATCTTCATGTGTTATAACTTGCTGAAAGATAATTATGAACTAAGAAATAGATACCAAAACAAATATGAGTTCATTCAGGTAGATGAGGCACAGGATATGTCATATTATCAATACAAAATAGCAAGGATGATTGCAGGTGCAGCTGGAAGCCTTGTTCTTATAGCAGATGATGATCAATGTATATATAGTTATAGGGGAAGTAATCCAGGACTACTTATGAACTTTATTAAAGAGTATCCTACAGTAAAACAGTTTTATTTAGATAGAAATTATCGCTCTACTAAGACAATTGTAGAAATTAGTAAAGAGTTCATAGAGAAAAACAAAGTAAGATTTGATAAAGAAATTAAGTCTAATAGTTATATTGAAAAGGATTTAAATATAAAAAAATTTAATAGTATTACGGAACAAAATACTTTTATTGTTGATGAAATTAAAGACAATTACATGGATGAATTAAAGGAAACAGCTGTTTTATTTAGAGATAACCTTTCAGTTATCAGGTTAGTGCATCAAATGATTAGAAAAAGAATTCCATTTTACATAAAAGATGGTAATTTAAATTTTTTCAGACATTGGATAAAAAATGATATTATTGCAGTTTTATTATTAGCTGATGATAAATGGACTGTGGAGTCTTTGATGCAGATTTTTAGTAAATTTAAGCTTTTTATAACTAGGCAGCAAGTAACGGATGTATATAATAAACAACTGACAAGAGAAAGTATTTTTGAAACATTTAATAAAATCACTGGAACTACAACAGAGCAAAGAAGAGCTATGGAGGAATTTGAGAAACATCTAGATAAATTAAAATACATGGAACCTTCTGAGGCCGTTAATTACATACTTGAGGAAATGAAATATAAGGATTATTTAGGTAGATTGTCTTCTTATAGTGGATATGGAGGATATGAAAAATCAACATATGCTAGATATATTGAACTACTAAAGTATTTTACTCAAGGAGAAAAAACAATTACAGGGTTTTGGAATAGGATTGGAAAACTACAAAAAAATATCATAGAGTCTACATCAAACAAGGACAAAAATGCAATTACTTTATCTACTTTTCATAGTTCTAAGGGGCTAGAATTTAAAAATGTATTTCTAATTGAATTAAATGAGGGGGTTATTCCTTCTGTGATGAGTATAGGAGAATCAAAAAAATATACTGGAGAAGAATTAGATGAAGAAAGAAGACTTATGTATGTTGCATTAACTAGGGCAAAAGAAAACCTTTATTTATTATCAGCTGATACAACATCTAGATTTGTAGAAGAGATAGAAAAAATATCTATTAAAAGAAAAGGAAAAGAAATTATAGATGAGATTAGTTAATGGTAATGTTAGCCTATTTATAAATTACTAATAAGTTATATATAGAATTAACTTATAATATGTTATAATTTAAAAATACATAAAAAAAAGGATTCTCTATATAGAGAATCCTAGTACGTCTTTTAAAACAGCAGCTGCTAAAATTTTTATATCCGTATCAGAATCTTTTAGCTGCAGATTCAACTCATTAAATAGTTTGTAGAGAGATTTAGGATTGGTTTGGACTTTGGCGAGCTCATGACCGAATTCTTCCTGGATCTCTTTTTTTATTTCTGTTGCTTTCAACTTTGTCACCTCCTGGTTCTCCTGGTGCGAACTAAATAAAGGTTCAGGAATCCTAAAAGAATAGCTAAAGTCATTGTATTACTAATTAAAATTTTATTTGAAATTATGATCATAATATGTGTTATGAATATAAACAGTAAAAATATTATTCCTATGAGCCACAGTTTTGCCTTTCTTTCATCACTTATAGGCTCCTTAGGGTTTTCTACTATTCCTTTATAAAAAACGCTACAAAGGGCAAATAAATAAGCAAAAATAATAAAATAAAGGGGCACCACTAGATTAGTTGCTAAAATACTTATTCCAATGGGAAAAATAATACTAACTACAGTACATGTTAGATCATTAGGAGCATGCCATCCTCCAAAGGTTTTTCTTATAGGTAAAAATATAAGTATAAATACAGCTACTAAAAATTTTATATTTAAAAAATGCGCTATTGCAAATAAGGGAACAAGCCAAACAATTGCAAACATAAGGTTTTCAACCCAAAATATTAATATTTGTTCGATATCTTTTTTAGTCAATTTGCCATGGAGCTTCTCCTCGTCAGCAAATTGACTAAGATATTTACCTAACTTATCTGAAAAGTCATAAATAATATCCATAGCTAACCCTTTCTTATTTTCTTTAATATTTTTTTTAATAGCTCTAAAGTGCTAACTTTTCCGAATTTATCCTGATTTTTATTTCGAATTCTTTTCATGTGTTTTCTAACCGTATCCGGTGGGCTATCCATTTTTTCTGATACAAGCTTATAAATGCTTGCGTTTTGAGGTTGTTCATCATCGACAATGTCCTGTAATAATATTAATACGTTTTTTAAAAAGATTTTATCTTTTATACTCCCATCTACTCCACTCAAGGCCCCATCAATTTCAATATTTAATTTTTTATAGATATCTTCAAGTACAGTATCAATCAATGTCTTAAGCTCTAGATAATGATAAGGTTTGGGTAAATAATAATCATAAAGTTCAGCATATTGATCAAGCATACTAATTAATATTGTTGTATGGGGTGTATAAACTTTTTTTACTATTTTTAAAAGCTCTGCACCTTCAAGACGTGGCATAGCATGATCGAGTATCAATATTTCAGGTTTATTCATAATAATTTGCTCCAGAGCTTCTACTGGATCAGTGAAACCTATTATTATTAAATGAGGATATTGTTGCTTTAAAAATTTGGTAAGGTTATTTAATTGGATTTGATAATCATCTACTATAAAAATTTCAGGATTCATTAATAAAGTTCACCTCAATAATAGTAATTAAGGAGCAAAGCTCCCTAAATACTATTTCATCATGTCTGGTAGTCTTCTAGTTCTGGCCATTAATGCACAGTTAGTTGTAGGTAGTATATTAATTAAAAAAGAAAAAGATGTAAGTGCAAATGTAACGATGGTACCTAAAAATAGTTTTTTCTTCATGTTAGTTCACCTCCTTAGTATAATCAATTGCCTCGTATTCTTGAAGCATTTTACGGAATTTTTCTCTCTGTTTGCAGTTACTCACTGATAGCATCAGTGGGAAAAGCTCTTCAGGAGATCTATCCCCTATATCCTTATATCCCTCATATTTCACTGTTCTTATGAAGGATATAATAGCGTAAGATAAAAAGACTATTGTAGAAAATAATATATTATATAGATTTGCTTTGAACAGATCATTTGGAAGATTATTTGTAACTATAGTTATAAAAATTGAGGCATAATTGGCATTTAAGAATATAGACCAAGTTAAAAATGTTAACAAAATACTTATAGTAATTTTTCTGTGATATTTCAAGTCTTTAAATTTAAATTTGAATAAGGGATTGTTTTTTAGTGTAAAGTTTAGCTTAAATAGAATAATTAGTGTGATAATTTGAATTATTCGAGTTGGTATACTCCACCAGATTCTGGCATCAAAGAAATTATAATTTTCAATCATGCTTACTATAAAACTATATAGTGGTTGAACTGTTAGATTTTCAGATAGCATTAATATATGCAAAACTATAAGTCCATTTAAGATGCTAAGACTACTATTGAACTTCCATATCAATTTGAAACCTAGAATATATATCAATAGAGATGTAAGAGTAATTATTATAAAACTAGTGTTATAGCTCCTACTAATAATTAATAATACTGAAATAAAAATTACTGAAGTTAATAGCTTAGTTATAAATGCCAAACTGTAATCTATGTAACTTCTACCTTTTGAAATTATAACACCAATTAAAACAGATAAAAAAGTTTCGGGAATACTTACTAAGAAGAAATCCTTTAAGCTAACAATATCCATATTTATCAGTCACCACCTTTTTTTATATTAAATTAAGACTAACAAAAAATAAAAGAATGAAAAAAGGGAAATAAACGACAATATTCGACATAATTATACAGAATCCATGTTTAATGGTTTCAATATTGGTTTTAATGGAGTTAAATAAACCTGGTATAGAGAAAAAATAAATGATAACGATAGTATAACCATTGGTTACCCTATATAAAAATATAAGTAAACCATTAGTTACCATAAATGTCTTGACCAAACAATAAGATGTATATATAATTAAAGAAAAAGGTTACCAAAGGTTACCATACTATTATCTTAGGAAGATAGAACTATTGAAAACAAATACATACAAAGGGTAACCATAAAGAGTGAACGGTGGTGAATTGATGGATGCAGTTATAGCAGAGAAGTATAGAGATATTAAATTTGATAAAAGTCATTTAGAAATGATATGTGAGATGATAAAAAGCGATGAAGATGAAGCTGTAATAAAGGTACTACAAGAATTTTTAAATGATGAAGTAAAAAAAATGAATAGTCTTGATAGTGGTGGGGTTACCAAGAAGCAGATAATGGAACTAAAAGTAAATTCAAGCAAATTAGATAAAGCAAACAATACATTTATTGATGCGAAGATTAATATAACAAAGCCCAGATGCAATAATATTATAAGCTTTTTAGACGGAGCAACATTAATATATCACGGGCCCAAGGACCGACAAAGGGAAAGGCCTCTGTTTCTTACAAAACGTGGAATTCAAGTATGTACAGAATTATTAAATCGAGGAATTTTAAAAAAGCCTAATCTATAAAAAAATAATTGTGAGGTGTTAGAATTGGAACTAATGAAAGAATATGCAAAAGGATTCAAAGAATTAAAATTAGAACCATTTACATTAAGAGAAGATGCAGATCATAATAAATTTAAAATTGCCCTAATAGGTGTAGGTCAGTGTGGAAATAAAATAACAACAGAATTTATTAAATTAAATAACGCGGGATCTTTAATCAATA
>JADQBV010000380.1 GCA_016278415.1 Halanaerobiales bacterium | reverse complement strand
ATCTTCCCTTGATTATCCTTGTGCATCTTTAATGCTTCTTCATAAATCGACATTTCTATCACCTCAAGTTTTTTGATGTAAATTATTATTATGAAACTTCCAATATAACCATACTAATCATCATACTTTAATTAAATAGGCTTTCTGAGTCTTTATTATAAAAAGTTTTATCTTAGTATTTCATATTTGTTTATATTCTGCAACTCCATCATCATAAAGGTTCTTACCATAGATATCATTTATTACAATTACCGGAAATGATTCAACTTCCAGCCTTCTTATAGCCTCTGGTCCTAATTCTGGATATGCTATTATCTCAGCCTTTTTTATTGATTGTGATATTAAGGCAGCAGCACCACCAACAGCCGCAAAATATAAGGCTTTGTGTTCTACAATGGCTTCTTGAACTTCCTGCGAACGCGCCCCTTTACCAATCATACCCTTTAGTCCTGACTTAAGTAATGCTGGCGCAAAACCATCCATACGATAACTAGTAGTTGGACCAGCTGAACCAATAACCTGTCCTGGTTTTGCAGGGGCAGGACCAACATAATATATAACCTGCCCTTTAACTGGAATAGGCAGTTCTTCTCCTTTATCCATTAGTTCAATTAACCGCGCATGAGCTGCATCGCGAGCAGTATAAATTATTCCATTTAAATATACCTTATCTCCTGCATGCAATTTCTTTATATCTTCTTCTTTCAAAGGTGTAGTTAGTTCCATATTACCCTCCCTATATATATCGCCTAGATTTTAATATTTATTTCACTAAGTATTATATCAGCAACATATAGAATTATAAAATACAATTATTTTTAAATCTATATATAAACAGATTATTAGATTTACTTAATTGATAAAGAAATTTATAATACAATCTCTTTATGCCTTGCTACATGGCAGTTTATATTAATAGCTACAGGCAATGATGCTATATGACAAGGGAAAGTATTAACCTTGACAGCCAAAGCTGTTTGTGTACCTCCAAGCCCCTGTGGTCCGATCCCCAGCTTATTCACTTCCTCTAATAGATTTTTCTCTAATTCAGCAATCTCAGGGTCTGTATTGCTCTCGTCTATTGGTCTCATAAGGGCTTCTTTGGCCAACAATGCAGCTTTTTCAAAAGTACCCCCTACCCCTACTCCGACAATTATAGGAGGACAGGGATTAGCACCTGCTTCCTCCACAGTTTTTAAGACTAACTTTTTTACTCCATCTATACCATCTGAAGGTTTCAACATCTTAACAAGACTCATGTTTTCACTACCCCCACCCTTAGGAGCAACGATTAATTTAAGTTTATCTCCTGAAACAATTTTAGTATGTATTATTGCTGGAGTATTATCTCCAGTATTTACTCGATTGAAAGGTCCTTCAACAACGGATTTCCTCAAATAACCATCTTCATAACCTTTTTTTACTCCATCATTAATAGCTTGATATATATCTCCATCGATAAAAACTTGATTACCAATCTCCAGGAAAATCACTACAATACCTGTATCCTGACAGATTGGCATTTTCTCTTCGCCTGCTATTTTGTTGTTTTCTATTATTTGATCAAATATTTCTGTGCCGACTGAAGACTTTTCCTGCTTTTTCCCTGATTTTATGGCATTCATGACATCTTTCGGCAGATAGTAATTAGTATCTTGAACTAAATCAGACACAGCAGCTGTTATTTCCGAACATTTTATTTCCCTCATATACATCACCTTCTATAATAAAAATTTTAACTGTAAAATAATAAACGAGTCATTGAGCAAATTAACTATGATACTGTAACAGTCTAATAAATTAGCAGTTTATGAAATCACCTAACACATAGGGTAATCCAAATTTTTAAGTTATGTAAATATATATATTTAATACTATCTTCATAACTATATTCTGCAAAAAATGTAATTTTCCTGCTGATTGTTGTTAATTTTTATTTAAATCATATATATATTTATACATTTAAAGAAATGATGATGATTATAAATACTTTGTAGAAATTTATTCATAAATCATATAAAAAAAGTAATTAAACTGTCTACTTCGGAATTATAATATCACAGATGGTGCTCTTTTTTTATGATACTTATTCAGAAAGCTTTTCCTCATAAAATAAATATTTATCAAAAAAAAAGAAGTAAGAGATAAACCCTTACTCCTAGATTACACCATATTGTTAAAATTTATTTTAAATCTATTTTAAACTTATTTCACTCTTCTTAGAGCACTTAATTGTTCTCTCTCTCTATTTAGTTTAATAAGTTTATCTGCCTGACATATTGTAATTATAGGAATTCTGATTCCTTTTAATACTGCATAACTCCCGTCAAATCCCGTCACCTGGAAAAGAAGATCGTTTTTTTCCCCTTTCCTAACCACCATATCACCAAGTTTTATATTCACATCCACTTCTCCCCTTTCCACTCTATATAATAATATTAGGTGAAAAAGGTATATATGCATATGATTATCAAGAAGTCTTTATGAACTACTTGATGTAAGGCTAATCTAAAATAATTTCTAAGTATATCTATGTTTTAGGTATATTAATATTCCTTCATTTAACGATACCTCTGCCATTTCTTTAGTTATAAGATTACTGATACCCCTGGTCTTATATCTATATAATAACTCATCATTTAAAGAATATTTACATCCCTTTATACTAACTCCGGAAACCTGTTTACTCAAAGGAATTAAAGATAAATATTTCCCTTTACAATTATTAAATATCTTTTTATGGATAATTAAACCCATCTCCAGCCCGGGGTCTTTTATTACTGCTTTTATGTCGTGATAGTATGCATATTCTATCAAAAAAATATTCCCTAATTGTTGATCTAAACGTCCACCTTGGGCGCCAATTATAACTATATTATCTAAATTGTTTTTTTTGCAATATTTTAAGGCCAATTCCCCATCAGTTTCGTCTTTTTCCTTAGGATATTTAATTATTTTAACATTATTTTTTTGATAGTAGCTTATTTTATCTTCAGTAATAGAATCAAAATCACCCAATAGAACATCAGGAGTAACACCTAATTCTTCCAGTAATAACACACCACCGTCAGCAGCAATAATCGTGCTGTATTCTTTTTTTATGATAGGTATATAATCGTCTAGGTTTCCCTGTAACATACCATTTAAAGCAATTATAACTTGCTTTTTATCCATAATAACTTCCTTCCGTGATTACTCGTTATTATTATCTAATAGTGATTTTAAAATAGGAATGATAATAATATATGATACCAAAATAGATGGGATTATATAACTCAAATTATAAATTGAAGAATAGATCCATGGACTCTGTCCTTCAGGTGCATAACTACCAAAGAAAATAACCCCTGATAATAAATGAGATATAAATCTACCAAAACCACCTACTAATACTGCCAATAATATATTTCTATACACCTTCATCATATTACTTTTTTCCAATTTTACAGGGATAAATCCAGCTAGACCTACTAACATATAGGCTAACGGATAATCAAGTAACATTTGGGCTGGATGGACTATATATGGATCTAGTATCAATTGTAACAATCCATAGACAAAACCTGTAATAAGTCCTGGTATTCCTCCCCAGCGAATTGCAACTATTAAAATAGGCAGCATCTCAAGACTAATTTTACCTCCCTGTGGCATTCTGAATAAAGTGATAAAATTTAGTAAAGCTGCCAATGCAACTGCTACACCAATCTCTGTCATTAAACGTACTTTTTTATCTCGCATTAAAAAACTCCCCTTTCTGGAAAAACAATACCGGAGGTGAGTTTAGTTTAAAGATAATATTATATTATCTCCCTACGCCTGCATTACCAGGATCAGGTTCCAGGGTCGATGTTTAAACATCCTCTCAGCCTCCGTTATGGCTCCCCATTTTTTATTTTATATTAATTTAGGATAAATTTTTATCCTAATTATAATACTATTCTAGATTAAGATAAGAATTCCTGTAAATTGATATAAATATTTATTATTAAACCTCAACTACGTTCCAGAACTTTTATTATACCAGCATTTACAGATATTAACCGAAGGAATGTTAAAAGTGCCTTAGCCTCGCACGAAAGATAAAGTGCGTTCTTAGTTTCAGAGGGAGTTTTTTTTCTTCCACTGAAACTTAGTAAAACGAATGCAGTAGCTTATTGCTGCTTTCCCCACTTAGAAAAGTAAAGGTTTTAGCAGCAGTTAGCTATCGTACAAAAAGTTGCCATCAAAATCTTGTCTGAACGAAACGATAGTGTAGTTATTATTAAATACTTTGCATTTTCTTCAGTATTAGAGCTGGGTCGTCAGCTTTAAATATAGCGGAGCCAGCTACAAACAAATCTACACCTAAGTTTTTTAGTTTCTCTATATTATCAAGATTAACCCCACCATCAATTTGAATAATTGTTTCTAAATCTTTATTATCAATCATCTTACGAAGCTGTATTATTTTTTTCTCCATCTCAGGTATAAATTTTTGCCCACCAAAACCAGGATTAACGGTCATAATTAGTACCATATCCAAATTTTCTAGAACATAGTCTAAAACAGATAATGATGTGGCTGGATTTAAGGCTACTCCAACTTTACAACCTGCTTCTTTAACCTGGTTTATCACTCGGTCCAAATGAGTAACTGTTTCAGCCTGTATAGTAATAATATCTGAACCAGCTTCAGCAAATTTGTCAATATATTTCTCTGGATTTTTAATCATTAAATGTGTATCAAATAATTGTTTTGAATAAGGACGTAATGCCTCAACTATACCTGGTCCAAAAGAAATATTAGGTACATATTGACCATCCATAATATCA
>JADQBV010000318.1 GCA_016278415.1 Halanaerobiales bacterium | reverse complement strand
ACTTCTTCTTCAGGATGGATTCCATCACTTAAACCACAGCTATCGATTATCTTTAATTCTTTAAAACTTTTCCCTTTGGGGATTTCTAATTTAATAGCTTGAACTTCACGTGTAGAATTTGATTCTACAGATATTAGTTTATTTCGGGCTTCTACAGGAGTGTAACTATTTATTGAAGTATAACCCTCTAATTGTTTAACATGAAATTTTAATTCTTTTAATCCAATATATTCTGCAAAATTTATTACAAAACAAGTTTTCCCTACATTAGACATTCCCGTCACAAGACAATCTGCCATCGGCTAATCCCTCCACACTCAAATCCTCTCTGGTAATTTTCATTAATTCATTACGATTAATTTTAGGATTATTTATAATCCTTTTAGCCTGTTGTCTTATAGATCTTTCTATAAGATTTCTAACTGATCTTGCGTTACCGTTAATTTCTTCATTGTTTCTTATTTTTGTTAATACATTATATATATAATGTTTACTGTTTTTATCTAATATATATTCACGTTCTTTATACATTAACTCAGCAATTTCTACTAATTGATCAATTGAATAATCTGGAAAGTCTATCTGTATAGCAAAACGCGATCTTAAACCAGGATTAGTCTGTAAGAAAAAATCCATTTCTTTTCTATAGCCTGCTAGTATAATAATTAAGTTATCTTTGTTATCCTCCATAGCCTTGACCATAGTATCTATTGCTTCCTTACCAAAATCTTTTTCTCCACCCCTTGCTAATGAATATGCTTCATCAATGAACAAAACTCCACCTAATGCCTTTTGAATTATCTTTCTTGTTTTTTGTGCAGTATGACCAATATACTCACCCACTAGATCGGCTCTGTCAGCCTCTATTATGTCACCATTTTTTAAAAAACCTATTTCTTGAAAAATCTTACCGATTATTCTTGCCATAGTTGTTTTACCTGTACCAGGATTCCCCTTGAAAATCATATGCATTACAACAGGAGTTGCTTTTAACCTATACCTTTCTCGTAATTTCTGTACTTTAATAAATGCAATATATTCTTTGATTATCTGCTTAATGTTTTTTAAACCAACAAGACTTTCCATTTCATTTAAGTAATATTCAATCATATTTTCACTAGTTTGATTTGATTTCAATTCCTTATTAAATTCTTTGCTTAATTCTTTGTTAAACTTATGTATATTATTGTTTGAATCATTTTCGGAATTATTTTTTTCTGTAAAAGTATATTTCATATCAACTGTTGATTTTTTATTATCAATACTTGTAAGCTGTATAAAGGCATCTGTTATACTAATTTCTCCCTTTTTAAATCGTTCAATTATAATATTATGAGAAATTTTATTTTTATTATTCATAAAATACACCTACTTTATAAGATTAGACTTTATAAATTCCTATATTTTACTTAATAAAAAAGAATCTTCATCTGTATTATATGAAATAGCATTTTTTTTGTTACAGGAATAAGATTATTAAATAATCAAGCAGTAATTTTTAAAGAATTTAACAATACTGGAAACTGTGCTTATATAGAATTATATTCATAAGATTATTAAATATAAAAAACCCATTCTTGATTGGTAATAAATTATATTTTGATATAACATTCGCTCATTAAACTATCTTAAAGATTCTATACTTCCATTTTAATAAATATCTAATCCCGATTTTAGTCAAATACCACAAAAGCATATAAAATATTTATTTTTTTATATAAAATAAAAAAACTTCCATAGTCTATGGAAGTTTTGTGCATCTATGATTGACATTATCCGCAATTAATAGATGAAAAAACAATACAAGTAAATTTGTGTTTATTTAATTTTTCTTGAAATTATTTGTTTGTGATTTTAGGAAATTTAGGCATTAATTTTACTCCATTTTTGAATTAAATCCATGATTTCATTAAAAACCTGGTCGGTTTTTTTGTGTGAGAGATTAAACCAGTGAATATCTTTATCTCTTTTAAACCAGGTTATCTGTCTTTTAGCAAAGTGCCTAGTATCCCTTTTTAATATCCGGACTGTTTCATCTAAGGAATATTCATTTTTTAAATATCCAATAATCTCTTTATATCCGAGACCTTGTAGTGCTGTCATTCCAATATCATAACCACTATCAAGTAAATTTTTAACTTCATTTACCAGGCCATTTTCCATCATAATATCGATACGACTATTTATTCTTTGATATAATACTTCTCTTTCTCGAGTCAAACCAATTTTAAGTGCATTATATCGCATTGGTGTAGCTTCCTGTTTTTTCTTATAGTATGTAATTGTATTTCCTGTTTCGTTAAACACTTCAATACCCCGGATTACTCTACGCAAGTCATTAGGATGTAATTTATTTGCTAGCTCTATATCAATCTCTTTTAGCTTATTATGTACATACTCATTACCATACTTTTCTGCTTCTTTTTCCAGTCTGCTTCGTAACTCGTTATTTGTCTCCATTTCAGGAAAAAGAAATCCTTGGATTATGGCTTTAATATATAATCCAGTACCTCCAACTAAAATAGGCATTTCCCCTTTTTCAACAATCTTAGGTATTAATGCATCAACTCTTTCCTGGTAATCAGCAACAGAAAAGTCCTGATCTGGATTCACTATATCTATCAAATGATGTTTTATCTGTTTTCGGTCAGATTGGGATACCTTAGCAGTACCAATATCCATCTTTCGATAGATCTGCATTGAATCTGCCGAAATTATCTCACCATTTATTTGTTCTGCAATTTTAAGTGATAATTCGGTTTTCCCTACGGCAGTAGGACCCAATATCGCCATCAATGGATATCTATCCATTTTAACATCTCCTTAATGGTAATTCTACTTTTTTATAAGCTAGTTTACTTGTTTCATTTATAATTTGTTTCGCTTATATTATATGATTCAATACGTATTTATCTTTTATTTACTAATTTATTTCATTTTTTCTTAACTCAAATACAAATACTTAAATAATCCTATAAAATATACGAGTATATATATAATAACCCTATTTAGTATTTAACGACCCATACTTTTGTCAATCTCATCATTACTCATATGTACTATTATAGGGCGTCCATGTGGACAACGATACTTATTTTCTGTAGAGAACAGATCAATAACTAATTTCTTCATTTCCATTTCATCAAGGTGTTTACCAGCTTTGATAGCACCACGGCATGACATATAGGTTATTATTGTATCTATCATTTCAGCCTGCTGCATTGTCTTACCGTTTTCTGATAAATTATCAATTATATCTCTTATAATATTTTTAGCAGGAACATTTTTGATAAAATTAGGTATTTCTGTAATGATATAACTACTACCACCAAATGGCTCTATTTTAATTCCTACATTACTTAATTGATCGTAATATTTATCTATGAGTTCTTTTTCTGCAAGACTTACTTCAATTGTTACTGGTACTAATAAAGATTGAGTTATTATATCCTGATTATTATATTTGTAATAATAATTCTCATAGAGAACTCGTTCATGTGCATTATGTTGGTCTATTATATAAAGACCTTCTATGCCTTCTACAAGGATGTAAGTATTATTAATTTGTCCAAATATCTTCTTGATTGACTCAGGAAAAATATTATTTTTTGTTTTTTTAAGATTATTATTAATATTACTTTCTTTTACAAGGTTATTATTAGACGTATTTGTATTAATATATGTTTTTTCTTTACTTTCATCTAAAATATAATCTTTTTTGCTTACTTGTAGTTTATTCTGGTCTTTTAAATCTTCTTTACTACTATTAAAATTAGATTTACTAGACAGTTTATTACCTTTTTTATGCCTAGTATCACTAGTTGAGTTACTATTATCTATGCCATTATGACTAATGTTCTTATGGTCTTTATTATCTATATCTTTACCCTCAATATTACTGTTAATAGTTCTATTGTCTGTGTTTGTCTCATCAAGTTTTGTGCTAGTTTTATTATTATTATTTTTTTCTTCTATCCGAATAGATCTCTCATCAAAATCCAGTGTTTGTAATCTTCTTTCTTTCTTTTTTTCTTTAAATTTATCTCTCTTAAATTTTGGAGAAAGATTCAATTCAGATAAACTAGTTTTAATACCATTCTTTACAACATTCTCGATTATTTCATCTCTACTAAATTGAACCTCTCGTTTTGTTGGATGAACATTAACATCAACAAGAATTTGATTTAGTTTGACTTTCATAACTACAACTGGATGCCTACTGGAAGGTAATAAACCATGATAACCTTTTTCCACACCCCTATTCAAACAACGATTATTTATAGGTCTATTATTAACAAAAAACAACTGATAAATTCTCGAGGAGCGTGTAAATTCGGGTTTAGCTATATACCCACTTAATTTAACATAACTTTCTTCATATGCTATAGGAATCAGATTATCAACCATTTCTTGACCATAAATAGAATAGATAATATCAAGTAATTTTCCTGTACCAGGGGTTTTTAGTACTTGTTTATCATTATGAATTAGTACAAATTGTATATCTGGATAAGCCATTGCTTCTCTACTGACAATACTGCTTATATGACTAAATTCAGTGTTGATTGTTTTAAGATATTTAAATCTAGCCGGGGTATTGAAAAATATGTCCTCAATAATAATATCTGTGCCTATTTGTGTGCCAGTAGGTTCTTTTTTAATAACTTTTCCACCATTGAGCTTCATATAAGTACCTTTTACAGAATCAGTAGTACGGGAGCTTATTTTTATCTTACTTACAGAAGCTATACTGGCCAGGGCCTCTCCCCTAAAACCTAGTGTTTTTATAGAATATAAATCATTCACATTTTCAATCTTA
>JADQBV010000051.1 GCA_016278415.1 Halanaerobiales bacterium | reverse complement strand
GTAAAGTGGTAGTATAATAGAACAAATTATCTTTACCATTTAATTTCAAGTGTTAATTTCTTAATGTCGGATATTACACCCCAAATATGTCTGGTATTAAAAAAAGCTGACCTTTTATAAAAGGTCAGCTTTTGATAAATTTTTTAATATGTAAGTATAAAAGTTATTTTTAACAACATTATATTAGTTATTTTACTTTATTCTAGAATTAGATATAATTAGGTATGGAAAAGCTAGTTCTTGATTGTGATATAGACTGCTAATTTTATATTAAAGGAGAATTCCCTAATGTATAGAGTGATTCTGGTTGATGATGAGATAATTGATTTAAATGGGCTTAAGACTTTTATTCCATGGCATGAGTTGGATTTAGATATTATAAAGACATTTAATAATAGCTTTGACGCCCTTGATTTTTTAAAACACGAGAAGGTGGATATACTTATTACAGATATTAAAATGCCTATTATGTCTGGTTTAGAATTATTCAGAAAGGCTCAGGTATTTTCTCCAGAATTAAAAGTTGTATTTATAAGTGGTTATGAAAGTTTTGAATATGCAAAATCAGCAATAAAAATGAATGCTGGCGGCTATGTATTAAAACCAGTAGATGAAGTTGAATTGATTAATGTTTTGAAAATTGTTATAGATCAATTAAAAGAAGAAGAGAGACATAGGTTAACAGAAAATAATTATAAAAATTACTTTCCTTTAGTGAAAAATGAGATAATCCGCAAAATGTTAGAAGAAGGGGAAAATAAAGATAAAAATAAAGAGTATCTTGAACAAATAGATATTGACTGGGATACTGGTCCTTTCTTTGCAGCTATAATAGAGGTTGATAATGAATTTAAATATAAACATAATAAAAACCATACTTATAATTATTCAAAGGTTCTTTCTAAAATTCAGACTAGAATTAATACCTGGAATAAGGTGAAGAGCTGTCAAATTAATGATAAAAGGATAGCCCTAATCTTTAATGATTCACAAAAAAAAGCTATACACAAACTAAATGACTTACTTAATTATATAAGAGAGAATACAGAAAGTACTATTACTATAGGTGTAGGTTTTAATGTAGATAGTCTTTTGGATATATATAAATCTTATAAAAGAGCTGTAAATAACCTTGAATATAAAATGACGCAAGGTAAGGATAGAATTATAATAACAGATGATATTACTCGTATTGAAAGTAAGTTTTCTAAATCAAATATAGATGATAGGATAAATGACTTAAACCGAGCTATAGTTGATTATAAACTTACGGCTATAATCAATAATATTGATGATATTTTCAAATCTATTAAGCAATTTACAGATATGACTTCTGTATATAATATAGTTATTCATATATTATTTAAAACGGATGAATTTTTAAAAACTTTAAATGAAAGTTTATCTGATATTCTGGAAGAGCAAAATAAAGATCAGGGGTTTTTGTACGATTTTAATAATATTTTTCATTTTGAAACCATGAATGAAGTAAAAAAATGGTTTTATCGGCAGGTATTTGAGATTTCAGAGTACTTATATTCTAAAGGAAAAAAAGCGGATCAAGAATTGATACAGACTATTAAAGACTATGTGTACGAGAATATCGCTAATAAACTTACACTAAAAGATGTTGCTAATTTCTTTTCCTATTCCCCTAACTATCTGGGCAGAATTTTTAAAGAACATACAAACGAAAATTTTAATGATTTTTTGATACGTACAAGAATGAGAAAAGCCAGTGAACTTTTAAAAGAAACTGATTTATATATATATCAGATTGTTGATATGATTGGGTATAAAAATATGACTTACTTTAATCGAATATTTAAAAAATATTATGGTATAACTCCTGGTAAATATCGTAAACAAAGCAGGGTGTGATCTTATGAAAAAATACCAATCTTCATTTAAAAGGAAATTACTGATATCATATCTTATATTTACCCTGTTACCTGTAATTTTTATAGGTTTTTTTGCTTACAATAAGTTTTCTGCTGAGATAATTAAGCATACAGAGGTTAACATTAAGAATACCCTTCAACAGATTAAAGAAAATATTATGTATAGATCTGAAATTATCGAGAGAATGTCATACCAAATATTTTCTGATCTTAAATTACAACAGTTAATGATGGGTGAGTATGATGCTGAATCAAGTTACTGGGCTATAAAAAATGATATAGAGCCAATTTTGCAATCACAATTAAATATCAGTTCTGGTCCGGTAAGTTTAAAACTCTATATGCACAACAGGACAATACCTGAAATATATTATAACAGGGACGAATATCCTCTACAAGCAAAGACTTTTGAGTTGTATAATATAGAAAGAATTTTAAATAATGATTGGTATAATAATTCAAAAATAAGTAATACAGAGATAAAATGGCAGCAAGTTGATAATGATAAAAAAAATAATAATATTTCACTATTAAGAAACATTATAGATTTTAGAGATCAGAAGAAAATCGGATTTTTAAGAATCATAGTCAGTTTAGACAATATTTTTCTATCAATCAAAAATAGAAGTTTGATTGATGGTAGTATGATTTATCTTAGTAAGGGTAGCGATATTGTTTATGGTGATAAGCATTTTATAAATGATTATGAAAAAAATGAAAATTACCTTAAAATAGAAGAAAATATATACGATGGTACTATGCAGCTAACTGCTTTAATTCCTTTAAAGGAATTAGGTAGTGCAGCCAGGGAGGTTAGGTTGTTAACCATACAGGTAAGTATTATTAGCTTTCTGATATTATCAATACTGGGTATTATGGTATCAACTTTTTTCTCCAGGAATATAAATCAGATTGTTGAATCTATTGATTCTTTTAGAGAGGGTGACTTTTCAGAGAGAATAGATTATAGTGGAAATAATAAAGAATTTATTAAAATTGCATCAGCATTTAATGGAATGGCAGAAACAATTGAAGAGTTAATTGATGAGGTTTTTATTTCCGATATAGATAAAAAGGAAGCGGAGTTAAGATTAATACATGCACAAATAAATCCCCATTTTCTATATAATACACTTTCAAGTATAAGTCGTCTGGGTAGATTTGGACAGGTTGACCAAATGCACCAAATGATTCTGGAGCTATCTAAGTTTTACCGCTTATCCCTAAATAGAGGAGAATCATTAATTTCTATAAGAAATGAACTTGAACATTTGAAATCTTATATTAATATTCAAAAAATAAAATATGGAGAGCGATTACAATTAAGCTATGATATTCAGGTAGATATTATAAATTTTTCTACTGTAAAATTTATTTTACAGCCTTTGGTAGAGAATTCATTGGAACATGCCTGGTTTAAAGGTAATCTTTTTATTAGAATTATTGGGTATAAGGAAAATGATAGGATTATTTTTAAAGTTATTGATAATGGTATTGGAATGAATATTGATATTATAAATGAAGTACTAAATAGAAATGATGTAAAGAGGGGATATGGCCTTTATAATGTAGATGAGAGAATTAAGCTTCATTTTGGAAAGGAGTATGGAATAGATATTTTCAGTATTCCTAATGCTGGAACAACCGTCAGCATAGTAATTCCTACCTTCAAGAAATAGAATAAAGAAAGATAATAATATGAGGAGCTATAGTAATGAAAAGAACAATTATGACTTTTAATATTCGCTATGCCAGTGCAAATGACGGTATTAATTCATGGAATAATAGAAAAGAAATGGTGACAGATATAATTAACAATTATAGTCCATCAATCCTGGGGCTACAGGAAGTTGAAAAAAAACAACTTGACTTCCTTGTAAGTAAATTACCCCAATATAAGTGGGTGGGAGTAGGTCGTGATGATGGAGTAGATAAGGGTGAATTTAATCCAATATTTTATAAACCAGATAGTTTTATCTTAACGGACTATAATAATTTTAGTCTATCTGAGTCGCCTGAACTTTTTGGGAATAAAGCCTGGGATGCAATTTGTAATAGGATAGTAACCTGGGCAAAATTTAAAGAGAAAAGTACTGGAAAATTTTTTTATATATATAATACACATTTTGATGTTAACGGAAGAAAAGCTAGAATCAAAAGTGCAGAACTCCTTTTATCAAAGATTAGAGAAAATAATAGTTCTGCTCCGATTATTGTCACAGGGGATTTCAATTGTAATAGAAGTTCACTCCCTTATCAAATTCTTACAGGTGAAACGGAAAAATATATACCTGAAAGTATTGACTTGGAAGATGCTATGTCAGTTTCTCAAAAAGGGCACATAGGTCCATCGAAGTCGTTTCATTCATTTACAGGAAAAGGAACAGAAAAAATAGACTATATATTTGTTAAAGATCTAGCAGTAAAAAGACATTATATATTAAATGATAATAATAGTGGCAAGTATCCTTCTGACCATTTTCCAGTACTTATAGAATTTTCTTTCTAAAAATAAATCATACACTTAATATGGATATTAACAAAGGTGGCGAGAAATATGAAAAGTGGAGTTAGATATAACTGGCAGCAGTCTCATATGGGGGGAGGGGGTTATATTACTGGTATTATTCAGAATCCTCAAGACCAGGAGATATTGTATGCCCGATGTGATGTAGCAGGTGTATTTAAAAGCACTGATAGGACCAGTAGCTGGTGGCCGATAAATAATGGTATGGATAAATGTCATCATCATAGTGTTCGCAGTTTGGCCATCCACCCGGATAATCCAGAGATCTTATTCAGGTGTTCGGGAGAAGCTCGGGATAATAAATTGTTTGGGTCAATTCACAAAACAGAAGATGGTGGTGAAAACTGGTATAGTGTTTCTGAAGCAGTTGATTTTTATGGTAATGGACCCAGT
>JADQBV010000336.1 GCA_016278415.1 Halanaerobiales bacterium | reverse complement strand
TAGCTTTTAATAGTATGAACAATCCTAATCCTTGGAATATACGTCCAGATGTCAATTTCTATCATAAAGATGCACTTGGTTCAATTACAGCAATAACAGGAAGAAATGGTAATGTGGTTGAGGAATATAAGTATGGCGCTTATGGTAATCCATATCAGGGAAGATTCCTTAATATGCAGAAGAATAACCCCTATGGATTTACAGGCCAGAGATATGAAGCAGAGTTAAGGATGTATTCTTTTGCTTATCGGACATATAACCCAGTGAGTATGAGATGGATGACTCAAGATCCTGTGAGGGATGGGACTAACTGGTATCAGTATGTTAGTGGAGATCCGGTTAATCTTTGGGATCCTTTGGGGTTGACAGATGCTGCAGCAGTAGAAACAGGTGGTAATATAATTAAGGAAATAACGACAGTTATAGTGGCTACAGGTAAATCATTATTTTCTGCATCAAATTTAGTTGTAACAGGGATGTTTGTAATTTCTACGCAGGTAGGAGAAAACGAAGAGGAAATGCTAGCGAAATTTCATGAATCTAATACAATAGACCCTGGTATTGCAGAAAAACAGAAAAGAAATTATGCCAATCAGACAAACGAGCAACAAAGCAGCTTAAAGAAAGCTTCTACTAATCAAGATCCCACTCCGGATCCTAATAAATCGGATGACGATAAAAAAAATGACGATAAAGAAAGATGGAAATTGATTGCTGAAAATGCTGATGCAGTTGTTAATACTGCAATTGCAGCAACTGTAGCAATAATAAATCACTTTACTAAAGATGAATCATTATGATAAATATTATAATATTAAAATAAAAATTAGTTAAAAAATATAGGTATATAATAATGTAGCAGGGCCCTCTCTGCTACATTATTAATCAAATTATTTTGAAAGGATAATAAAAATGAAAAAAAAACAAATTTATAAGGGTATAATTATATTAGTGAGCGTTATTATATCTTTTATTGTTTATTTTTATTTAAACATAAGTATATATTATTACGTATTACTGTACATTATTTTACTAAATCTAATGTATATAGTTTTTGATATTAAAAATATTGTAGCAGCTAAAATTATTATTGAATTATTTTATGTTTTTACTTTTATATATCTAATAACATCAAATTCACGAGGCTTAAATTATATAGATATATTGATATATTTATTTGTCTCTATTTTAATATATTTTGTTACAATATATTTCTGTCATCCTTTGTTTTATAAGATTAGCCTGTATTTCTATAATTATAGTATAGTCAACTTTAAAAAAGAAAATTATAAAAAAGCTTTAAAATTCATGTTTATTGCGAGACTATTCTATGATTGTCCAGAATTTCATGAGAATAAGGGTAGAATCTATTTATTTATTGGTCAATATAATAAAGCTATTTCCCAATTTTTAAAATGCCTAAAATTTAAAGAACAACCCATTATCTATGAATATATTGCAGCTGCTTATACAGAATTGAATGATGAAAGAAAAGCTTTAGAATATAGATTAAAAGTATATTCTATGAACAAAAACGAAACTAAGGATTTAAAATATTTAGACTATCAAACAAACTTATGGGAATTGGGTAGATTATATTTCAAACAGAATAATTATTTAAAAGCGCTTATGTTTATCAAAGAATATATACAATTATGTCCAGATGATTGCAAAGCATATAATGCAGCTGGTTATTCTGCTAGTGAGTTTGATAAAGAATTGGAATATACTTTTTATCAACAGGCATATAATTGTTGTCTTAAAAATAATACAGATAAAGATAAGTTAATAACTACATTATGGAATTTAGCGCTGGCAAGTTATGATTTAAATAAAACCTCGGCTACTATTGAATATTTAAATGAACTCATTTCTTTACAGCCTGATAACATAAGAGCTAAATACGACTTAGGAAAGGTATATTTTAATATTCAGGATTATCAAAAGAGTTTAAAAGTATTTTTAAGTATAATTAACACTAAAAACAAGTATACAAATAAAGCAATAATACATATGGCTTTAATATATAAAAATAATAATGAAATTGAAAAAGCAGGAAAATTAATTAGAGAAAATAATGAAAATATTAATTTAAATAATGAAGAAATTAAAGAAGAATTTACGGAAAATAAACTTGAAGAATTAAGGAAATTTATATGTATGAATTAAGTCGTTCTTATGAAAGGTTAGATATAGTAGAAGTATAACCTTCTATTATGGTCTGGAAGTAAATGGAGTGAACCATATAACTATCAAGTATTGTTAACCAATCCGCTAAACCGGAATCAGGAGAGTAACCTGTTATGAGAAAGGAGATAAAAATAAAAATGAAAAATAATATTTTAATGGTATTTTTAATTATAATTCTAGTAGTAATACCACAAATAGTAAGTTCTCAAGAAGATGATGATGAAAACTATTATAGACCAGATGAAGGCTTTGTGCCTGATAAAGAAACAGCAATAAAAATAGCAGAGGTTATTTGGCTACCTATCTATGGGGATAATATATATGAAAATCAACCGTTTAATGCAGTTTTATCAGCTGATAAAAAAATATGGACAGTAAAAGGTACATTTGATAATAAATATATATTAGGTGGAGTACCTTATGCTAAAATAAGAAAAAAGGATGGCAAAATAATAGGGGTTTATCATACAAAATAAAGTACAAAGCAAGGATGTTTATGCTTATTTTTTAATAGCTTCAATTATATATATTAATAGCAGTGAAATAATAGTGGGGAAAAGTCAAATTTTATTGAATATTTATTCTTACAAATTATTGATATTTTTATATTTATTGTTAGTACTAAAATTTTGAGGGAGAGATATTATCTGTAGACATTGGATTGAATCCCAATATTTACAGATAATAGTCTTGCCTTTACAGATTTTCTTGATTTACCCTATGACTTACAGAGTAGAGTAGAAGAGCTGTATCAAGATATCTGCCAGAGTGGTAAACCTCTTGAAATATATGGAGATAACTATTATGTTGAAGAGTTCAATCTTGCAGGTAATGTTATTCTATAAATTAACGGCTGGGGAGCTATTGATTATCTTAATAGGTACTATTATGGTCATGGTCTTGTAGCTTTCAATAATTTCAAGAACCCAATAAATAGTAATCGAAAAAGGGACAAACTTTACAGTACCTCATAACCGTAGGGAGGAATCAAAGTGAAGGAAAATAAATATCTGTTATTTAATTATTTGATTAATAATATAGCTATTATTATGGTATCTATTATAATAGCTTTTATACCAATAATTGTTTCAATTATGATACCAGAAAATCTTATAATGACTTTATTTAAACTTTTTATAAATTTATTGACAATAACAGTTGCAATACATTATTTAGGTTTTGAGAACAAAAAATCTTTTAGTGTAGTTATCAAAAAAAGCCTCAAAAGAATTCCTCAAGTTTTTACGGCAATGTTTGCCACTAATTTGATCGCATTAGGGTTTTCTTTCGGTTTTTTATTAGCTACATTTATTTATATATAAATACTATTTATTTCTTTTACAAAAAAGTAAAAGGCTTATAGTAAATTATTTGGTACTATATATAAGTCCACTTTTATCAATAAAAGATTATCAAATATTATGCTAGTTTGTATATAAAAAGAAAAAATATTATATACAGGGGGATGTACTATGACACATAAAAGGCAGAAACTTATATTAGTAATATTATTATCACTTAATCTACTCTTTCTTTTTTCAAGTCAGGTTATGGCTAATTTTGAAGAAGAAAGTTTCATTTCAAAACTAGTAAAGCACCTTGAAAAAAAAGATGAAAAAATGATTTTTTTTTATAAAATAAGTTATGACAGTATACATATTGACTATGTTAATAAAGCTATTAAGAAAGCAGTTAGCTCTGTAGATGATTATACCAAATATACTATAAAGGATTGGCAGATAAATATACGAGGTAATTCTCAGGAAGTAGAGGTAAAAATTTTAGTTAGTTATTATAACAGTGCAAAAGAGGATATCTATGTTTATCAAAGGACTAAAGATATTCTTGATAAAATCATCTTACCATCAATGAATATACATCAAAAGATAAAGTCAATAAGTGATTATATTGCGAAAAATGTTTACTATGATGATTATCAAGAGAGATATTCCGCTTATGATGCTTTAAAGGGAAGGTCTACCTGTCAAGGTTATGCCCTTTTAACTTACCTTATGTTGAAAGAAACAGGTATTGAGAATCAAATTATAAGTGGTCAACTAGATGGTCAAAGTCATGCCTGGAATCTGGTCAAAGTTGATGGGTACTGGTATCACCTTGATCTTACTCAGATATCTTCATATTATCAGGAATATGGGGAATTATTTTATAGCGAATATCTTGTTAGTGATAAGGCTCTTGGTATAAGTCATAATTGGAATTATAATGAGTATCCGAAAGCAAATACTAGTTATTATACTCAGTTAACTAGGGATATACAATATTCTAACTCAGACTTATATCAACAATTAATTAAAGAACTTAACTTGTTTTATTTAAAAGAAGATTATACTGTTGCTTCCAGTAATTCTTTGCGTAAAAAACTAGAGGATTTATTTGAAGCAGAAAAAGAAGAGATAAATCTACGCATTACTGATAGGTATTTGAAGCAAAATAAGATAGTTAACATTATTAATGATATCTTTTCTGATAACCCAGAGTTATCTATGGTTTATAGTGGATGGAGATTTAATATTTACCCCTCATATATTCGTGATGAGTTAAAGGATTCTAGCCTTGTGATTATTAGTCTTGAAAAAAGATGACAGTAAAGGGAATGGATTGAGATTTGTTGATAAATTTAGCAGGCAATGTTATAATAATTTAAGAATTAGTGGCAGAAG
>JADQBV010000364.1 GCA_016278415.1 Halanaerobiales bacterium | reverse complement strand
CGGACAACTACTCTTGCTTCACAAAGCATACCTGGTTTTACTTTAGTAGGTTTACCGTTTTTATCATATAGTTCAGTATTATTAATAGTTGCCTCTATCCTATAAGACATATTTGCCTCACTCTGGCTCAGAACAGCATCTTCTGATATCTTTGTTATCTTACCATCTAATGTACCATATTCTTTATACGATAATGCCAAGAATCTATATTTAATTTCCAGTCCTGGCTCTAACTGACTTATATCTTTATTCGCTACCATTATTTCTACTTTATACTGTTCACCATCTTCAGGAATAATTCTCAAAACTTCAAGTCCTGAAGGAATATAATCCCCTACATTAAATTCCTGCAATACCTGTATAGTACCGCTTATCGGCGCTTTTACATTATTTAAATCAATCCTGTTTTGAATATTTTCTAGTTGAGATTCTACTTCTATAAACCTATCTTTTTTATTCTCTATTTCATGTTTAATACTCACCAATGATTCACTTTTAAAGCGATCAAAAGCCAGTTGGGCAAGCTGATACTCTGCCTTTAATTCCTCCATCCTACTTTCAATAGTAGAAGAAGAACTAAGTTTCTGTTCACGTAAATATCTATTTTTAGTACGACTTAAGTCCAGTTCCAATTGTTCAAAGTTATATTTATAAACCATATATCGATTATAGAATTCCATATTACTTACATTTATCAGATTATCTCCCTCTATATAACTTCTTTCTAATAATTCCAAATTACTAATATCCTTATCTAACCTTTTTCTTTCATCTATTAATTTTTCATACTGTAGATCAAGGATAGTAGAGTCTATTATATATAATAAGTCCCCTTTATTTACCTCTCTACCTTCCTGATAAGTAATCTCTTCTATTTTACCACCATTAATATTCCTGACAACACTTACTTTCTTACTTGGCCTAAGGATACCATTGGCCTTTACCGTTATATCTATTTCTCCAAACCACATCCAAATAAAGGCAGCAATGATTATAGCTAGTATTAAATAGATAAATATAACTATAAAATTAGGTTCTTTAGCCTCCAGCATCTCTCTGCTATCTGATAATTGGTCAAAATCAACTACTTCAGCCCTCATGATACCTCTTCCTCCATTTCCAGTCCACCTATAGTCTGACTCTTCCATAAGTTATAGTATCTACCCTGTATAGTAAGAAGTTCTTCATGTGAACCCATCTCTGATATCTCTCCATCCTGCAAGACTATTATCTTATCACAAGATAGTATTGTGCTTAGTCTATGAGCAATTATGATAGTAGTTATACCCTGACTAACATATTCTATTGTATGATGAATAGCACGTTCTGTAGCTGTGTCAAGATTACTGGTAGCTTCGTCCAGAATAAGAATATCAGGATCTTTAAGTATTGCCCTGGCAATAGCGATTCTTTGTTTCTGGCCTCCAGATAGATTGGAACCCCTTTCCCCTACTATAGTTTCATATCTTAATGGTAATTTGTTAATAAATTCATGGGCTTTAGACTTTTTAGCAGTGTCTACTATCTCTTCCATAGATACATTATTCATACCAAAGGCTATATTTTCTCTAACTGTACCACTAAATAAGAATACATCCTGGGGAACATAACCTATTCTGTTTCTCAATGAGCCATAACTAATATCCTTAATATTATAATCATCTATCAATATTTCACCTTTTTCAGGTAGATAATATTTCAATAAAAGTTTAGCCAGAGTTGTTTTCCCAGAGCCACTTTCACCAACAAGAGCTACTTTCTGTCCTGGTTCTATTATCAAATTAATATTTTTCAGAACATCTTCTCTTGTTCCATAACGGAAATCCAGGTTTCTTACTTCAAACTTACCACGCAGTTTATCTTTTTTTATGGTATTTTGTTTATTTATCTTTTCAATCTCAAGATCCAATATCTCTCCCAACCTGTCAGAAGCAACGTAAGCTTCTTGCAACTGAGGTTGAAGACTTATTAAATTTTGAATAGGATTATAATAATAAGCCAGTAATGCATTGAACACTATTAACTGACCAAGGGTAATATCACCACTTATAACCTGTAATCCTCCTACCCACAAAATAACTGTACCACTGATAGAAGTTAGGGTTACCTGTATAGATGATTGTAAGTTTCGCATCCAGGTTGCTTTAAATATGGATTTGATAAACTTAATAAAGCGACTTTCAGTCTCTAAATTGGCTTCATCTTCACCATTAAAAGCCTTTATTGTTTCCATGCCGGAAATTGACTCTACCAAATATGACTGTAACTCAGCAGACTGTTCCATCTCTTTTCTATGTATTCTACGAAAGGGTTTATTAAAACTCCAGAGGGCTATTACATAAAATGGAATTACTATCGATGCCACCCAGAATAAAGTAGAACTTTGAATGTATAAGACAATCCCACCTACAATTACCATCAAGGTATCTATCATAACCGTAATTGTAGCTCCAGAGATAGCTGCTCTAATTTTAGATGCATCACTTAAACGTGACAATATCTCCCCAACTTTACGTGAATCAAAGAATGACATGGGGAGTTCCAGAACATGCTGATAATATGTTAATATCAAAGACATATCTATTTTTTGACTTAGATATAGTAATAAGTGCCTGCGAAAGGCATTCATGAAAATTTTAAATAAAGTTAATATAATTATACCTGTTGAAATAATATGGAGTGTTTTTACTAAACCATCTGCCAGTATAGTATCTATTAGATACTTAAAATAGAAAGCACCTGCTAGTCCCATCAAGGTATATAAGATAGAAGCAATACATATTTCTACTAAAAGTCTTTTATGTGGTAAAATTAATCCTATAAACCTGGAAAAGAAACCTGTAGTTTCATCTCTTTTTTCAAACTTTTCACCAGGTACCATGAGTATAAGAACACCTGACCAGATTTCATAGAAGTCTTCAGGTTTGTATTTAACAATACCCTCTCCTGGATCTGCAATTACTATTTCTCTATCTTTTATTTCATGAATAACAACATAATGGAGTAGATTATCTTTTACAACATGAGCTATACAGGGTAAAGGTAGATCACTGGTTAAATGTTCAGGCTCACCCTTTACACCTTTAGCAGAAAAGCCCAGTTCCTTACCAGCTTTAATCACACCAAAGGCGTTTGTACCTTTCTTATCAGTACCAGCTACATCTCTTATCTGAGTAATAGGTATTTTTAGCCCATGTTGTTTTGATATGATGGCAATACAAGCTGCTCCACAGTCTGTTATATCATGTTGTTTTATGCAGTGATATTTTTTGAATAGACTCATTTTAACTCCTTATGGATATTATTCAAACAAAACAAATGTTTGTAATTAAAAAATCTTATTAATACTAAATTATTTTCTATTCATATAATTCTGGATCATGTCATATGTAAAATATGACATGATAATAATGATAACATTTACAATACTATAAACCCAATCCCTTTTATCCATACTATAAATAAATTCATTAATAAGCCTTGTAATTATCACAGACATTATGGATATAATAAAAATTTTTTTTATATGATGACTATTATTCATTATAAATCTCTCCCTCGTTAATTTACATAGACACTTATCTTCACTTATATAGTAGACTGTATTTTGAAAAACTATTATGATGTAGAGGGTTTTTTTCCCTCTACATCACTAAAACAATATTTAGAGATAACTTGAAATATCTCCTACAAGGCCACCATCAAATGTAGTTTCTCCTGCTCCCTCAACTATAGCCTCACCTATTTCTCTACCGACAACATTACCTACTGCTGCCCCTGCCGCAGTACCAATAGGGCCACCCGCCGTGCCTACTACTCCACCGGTTATTGTACCAACTATAGATAATGAATCTACTACAAACTCATTTAAACTATAACCCCCATCAACTTCCCTCAACTCATCTTCTCTTAACTCACAAAAACCAAACTGATTTACATTTGCTAAAGCTTCCATAAATATCTACTCCCTTCGTTTTTATGTATTAAAAATATTAACACTTCATGAAGTAATTATTGGAAATTTCCTATATATAATTCTAATATATGTAAATGAGACAGTCAAACGCATATATATACATATTGTTACAATTTGTTTATATATTCTTCTCTTTTTTTTTTTTTTTTAGTTCTCCCTTTAGTTCTTCTCCAATAGCTTCACCATCTTCAGGATTTGAAATGTTACTTAGTCTCTCATGGTCACTATTTTTTATTACTATATTTTTATCATCCTGAACGGCACTATATAATTTATATCCACCTGCCAGGTTTTTGATATTTTTAAAGCCATGTTCCGTTAGAATTCTACTAGCAATATAGCCCCGTAATCCGACAGCACAATAAACTACAATTTCTTTGTCTTTATCAAATTCATTCATTCTTTCGCGCAGACTATTTAATGGAATATTAACTGAACCCGCGATTTTCCCAAAATCAACTTCTACAGGCTCTCTTACATCCAATATTATAGTTTCATTCTCTAAACTATCAACTTCGTTCCATAGAATAGGGTCAACTAGCTCTTGTAAAATATTCCCCGCAACATATCCGGCCATATTTACTGGGTCTTTTGCAGAACCATAAGGAGGTGCGTATGACAATTCTAATTCCTGTAGGTCATATACAGTCATTTCATGTCTTACTGCAGTTGCAAAAATATCAACACGCTTATCAACACCATCATAACCTACTACCTGAGCACCGATTAATTTACCATCGTCTGGTGTGAAGATTATTTTAATAAACATAGGCTTTGCACCTGGGTAATAACCTGCATGATTATTTGAATTAGTATAGGAAACTAGATAGTCTATACCTGACTTTTTAAGTTGCTTTTCATTATTACCAGTAGTGGCAACTGTCATATCAAAAACTT
>JADQBV010000292.1 GCA_016278415.1 Halanaerobiales bacterium | reverse complement strand
AGCCGTCTGTAGTTTCAGTCATTACAGATAGCCGTTTTCTTCCTTCTTCTGTTGTAGGATTAGCTATCATTATACAATATGATTGATGTTTACCCCTACCAACCCTGCCGCGTAATTGGTGTAACTGAGCAAGTCCAAATCGTTCAGCATTCTCAATAATCATAATTGAAGCATTAGGTACATCAACACCAACCTCAACCACAGTTGTGGAGACTAATATATCTATTTTCCCATCACGGAAATCATCCATTACTACTTTCTTTTCATCTGAGGTAATCTTACTATGTAAGAGGCCAATATTATAATCACTAAATATATTTTCAGTAAGTTCCTCGAAGAGCTCAAGTGCTGATATGGCTTTTATCTCTTCAGAAGGCTCAATTAAAGGACAGACAATATATGCCTGCCTGCCTTCTTTTATTTTATCCCTTACAAAATTATATATTTTAGTTCTTGACTTTTCGTCTCTCCATGTAGTTATAACAGGACTTCTTCCAGGCGGAAGCTCATCAATAATTGATAAATCCAGGTCACCATATAATGTCAAAGCAAGTGTTCTAGGAATAGGTGTTGCTGTCATTACTAATAAATCTGGATTTTCTCCCTTGTTTTTTAATTTAAATCGTTGCTCTACACCAAATCTATGTTGCTCATCTATAACAACAAGACCAGGTTTAGAATAATTTATGCCTTCTTGAAATAAGGCATGTGTACCGATAATTAAATCAACATTTTCCTCTTCAATATCTGTTAATACCTGTTTTCTTTGTGATTGACTCATACTACCAATTAATAGGGCAACATCAAATCCTAATTTGCCTAGTAAGTCAGATAATTTAAGATAATGCTGTTCTGCTAAAATTTCTGTAGGTGCCATTAAGATACCCTGGTATTTATTAGCCATTGTTTCTATTAAGGCCAGAGCTGCAATAATAGTTTTACCTGCCCCAACATCACCCTGTAACAGACGCTGCATGGGAAACTCTTTCTCCATATCCCTCTGGATCTCTTCCCAGACCCTATCCTGGGCTGCTGTTAGTTTAAAAGATAAACTATCAAGCATTTTATTAATAATTTCTTGAGACTTTTTATGAGAAATACCCTGTTTAATCATCATACCCTTTTTTTTATTTAAAACAATCAGCTGTAATAAGAATAATTCTTCAAAGGCAAGTCTGCTTCTTGCCTTGATATAGTGCTGACGGTCTTCAGGAAAATGCAAACCCCAAATACTCTTTTCAATCTTAAGAAAATCATATCTTTCTTTTATGCTATCAGGTAATATATCTGGAAGATGGCAGGCATAATCTGTTAAGGCATTATAAATAATTTGACGAAGTCTTTTCTGAGTTATACCACTAGACAGTTGATATATAGGAACAACCCGGCCGGTATGAATTGTATCACTACTATCCAATTTTTCAAAAACAGGATTATAAAGTTCCTTTTTACTAAATCGCCAACTTTTTTCATTTAACTCTCCACTAAGAAAGAATATTTCCCCTTCTTTGAACTGCTTTTTTAAGTATGTCTGATTAAACCAAACACCGTTTATAACATCAGTATCATCAGAAAAAGTTACTTTTAATATTTTAAGACCACGTCTAGGCCTTTCTTCTACTACTTTAATAACTTTTCCCTTAATTGTAACAGGCTCACCTAAAGAAATATACTTTATAGCAGTAAGGTTTCTGCGGTCCTGATAATCTCGAGGGAAATAGTATAACAAATCTTCTACAGTAGAGATATTCAATTTTTTTAGGAGTTTAAGATAACCGGGTCCCACTCCTTTAATAAATTCTACGCTTTTAGGTAATACTTTTTTCATTATCAAGTATTTCTCCTTTTAATATTACAATACCATATACAGAAGGTCCGACATGACAACCGATTACAGCACTAATCCAACTTTCCATTTCTATATAATTTATTTTCTTCTCTTTTAACTGCTCTATCAATGTACTTTTAAATTGATTATAATGCTCCATTTCACTGGCATGAACAAATCCTAAAGTTGCTTTTTCAACACCTTTAAGTTCATCTAGGACTAAACTAACCATACGTTTAACGATTTTCTTCTTTCCCCTAATTTTCTCAAGTGGTAAGAGTTCACCATCTCCCCCTACTAAATTTAATATAGGGTAAAAATTTAGAACTGAACCAAGAAAGGCCTGTGCCTTGCCTATTCTACCACCTTTTTGTAAGTAGCTTAGATCATTTACTGTAAAGAATATTTTGGAATTCTTTTGTCTATCCTTAATATATTTTACAATATCCTTAAATTCCATACCTTCTTCTATTAATCGTTTAGCTAACAAAACCTGAAATCCAATACCAAAACTAGCTGAAGTTGAATCTATCAGTTCGACCTGCACATCATTCACTTGTTCTGCAGCCATTCTCGCTGATTCACAAGTTCCACTTAGTTTGCTAGACAAATGAATAGATATAATGGCATCAAACTCTTTCGCCATTTCCTGGTATTTCTCCACAAACCAACCAATGGCTGGTTGAGAAGTGGTCGGTAACTTTTCAACTTGAACTAACTTTTGGAAAAAATCTTGATGATTAATGTTGATAATATCTTTATAGATCTCATCTTCAGTAAAATTTATGGTTAAAGGAACCATTTCAATCCCTAGTTCTTTTAGTAATTCAGGACTTAAATCACAAGTACTATCTGTTACAAGTCCTATTCTCATTAATACACCCCAATTCAGCTTCCTCTATTTTAACTTTGGCTTGACTAGACTTTATCTATTCAATCAAATATAAGTAATATAAATTCCTCAATAAACAAAATATATTATTAAGAAATAATTTATTATTCTAAAGATATTAAGTATGGATATAAAGGTTGTTTTCCATTATATATCTCTACTTCATCAAATTCAAAATTATTTTCTAGTACTTCTTTTAATTCCTTTGCTTCTTCTTCTGTAACATCTTCACCATAATATATTGTTACCAATTCTTCATCATCTATAATTTCTTTAATTAACTCTATAAGAACATCACTATAATTATTCCCTGCATTTTTGATGTCATGATTATACAAACCAATAATATCTCCAATTTTTATATCAATACCATTCACCTTAGAATCCTTAACTGCTTTGGTAAGCTCAATTGTCTTAACATTTTCCATCTCTGATGTCATAGTATCCTTCAATTCAGATAGACCTGCTTCTTCATTATATACCATTAAGCTACCTATTGCCTGTGGTATAGATTTTGTAGGTACAACTTCAACTTTTTTATCTGTTAATGATGCAGCCTGTTTTGCTGCTGATATTACATTTTTATTATTAGGTAAGAGAATAACTTCTAAACTATTAATTTCATTAATAGCATCCAGAAAATCATTTGTACTTGGATTCATCGATTGACCACCGTCAATTATTATATCAACACCAAGGTCATGAAGTATTTGCTTTATACCCTCACCCTGGCCTACAGCAATAATACCAGTACCCTGGCTATCCATAAATTCTTTTCTTGTCTTTTCTTCTTCTTTACGTCTCATTTCCGCACTTTGAAATCTCATATTATCTATATTAATATCATTAATAGACCCTAACTTAAGACCATATTCCAAAACAACACCTGGATGATTTGTATGAATATGAACTTTAACAATATCCTCTGTTCCCACAACTAATAAGGAATCACCATAGCTCTCAAGATCATTCCTAATGTCACTTATATTTTTATCTTGATTTTTCATATCTATTAGTATCTGGGTACAATAAACAAATTTGATATCCTCAATTGCCATTTTCTTTCCACTAGGTTTAACCAACTCTAGTTCTGAACTTTTGAAGGCTTTATCACCAATCAAACCCTTTAACATACCCTCTAAGATAGTTAGGTAACCCTGACCACCAGCATCAACAACCTGTGCATCTTTTAGAGCTGGTAATTGTTCCGGAGTTTTACTTAAGGCCTCCCGGGCATAAGCTATAGTGTTTTCCATAACGCCAACTAAGTCAAGGTTGTTTTTAAGAGCCATTTCAGCCCCATCAGCAGCCTTCCTTGAAACAGTCAGTATTGTTCCCTCTACAGGCTTTAAAACACCCTGGTAAGCAACCTCTGATGCTTTTCTTAAAGAATCAGCTAAGTTCTTTGGTTTAAAATCTTTATTTGATTTATTAGCCAGATGGAATCCACGTATCAGTTGTGATAAAATTACACCAGAGTTTCCCCTAGCTCCCATTAAAGCACCACGTGCCAATGTTTCATTAATAACACTGACATCATTACTATCAAGATTTTTTACGGCCTTAACAGAATCCAAAAAAGTTAAGTACATATTTGTCCCTGTATCCCCATCTGGAACAGGAAAAACATTTAATGAATCAATCAAAGCCTGTTGCTCTTTCAACCACATTAGAGCACCAAGTAACATTTGTTTATACTCTTCACCGTTAATCACATATTTAGCATTTTTTTTACTATTCTCATTAACCTGCATTTCCAACCCTCACTCCCTGGACATTGACATCTATTGATGTAACTTCAATTCCTATTTTATCTTTTAGGGTATAATTTACCCTTTCAATAATATTATGTGCTACTTCATGTATATTTGTTCCGTATTCAACTATTATATTTAATTCAAGGGCTACTTCCTCATTATCTATCTCGACAATTACCCCTTTACTTAGATTATCCCAACCCAGTAAGTGAGCTATACCATCCTGTACTTTATTTGAAGACATACCCACTAAACCATAACATTCCATTGCAGCTAAACCAGCTATCTTGGAAATTACATCCTTTGCTATTGTTACTTTACCATAATCATTAGACCATTCTTTTTCCATCTTTTCACCTCTTTTCATTAATTATTCTACTATATACACTAGCTTTGCATAAACTTTTTTAAAATTTGTCAAGGGGTCACTATTGATAAAG
>JADQBV010000316.1 GCA_016278415.1 Halanaerobiales bacterium | reverse complement strand
GCAAATTAGAGGAATTATCAGGTATTGGTCCAAGCAAGGCTGATAGTATTATTGATTATCGTAATGATAATGGTCCTTTTAAAAATGTTGATGAATTACTCAATGTTTCCGGAATCGGAGATAAGACCCTGGAAAAGATTAAAGATGACATTGTTGTTAGATGAAATAGTTGATAAGAGACCATTATTAAGTTCAGCTGTATTTTTTTCTTTTGGTATTATTTTATCTTTTTACCTGACGCCTTCTTTTTTAATATTGATTATTATGTCAATCTTATTACTACTGTGTGTTCTTCTAGCTATTTCAAGGAAGAAAATTCGAATATTACTAATAGTTACTGCCATATTTTTGACCGGATTTTGCCTGATGGGTTGGCAAGAGATTAAATACACTAGTCATTACTCTCTTGCAAAATATAATGGTTCTCAGCGACTTGAAGTAACTGGAATAGTTAAAGAGGACTTAAGCTCACTACAGGGGAATAAGATATTCTTAGAGCCATATTATATTGCTGGAAAGCCTATTAAGTATGGCTTAATTCAGCTTGACAAACGATATCTGCCGGTAGAGCTCAGAAACGGTGAGATAATTAAAGTAGATTTATCTTTATATGAGCCATATAAGCAGATGAATCCAGGAGGATTTTCTAATTTTAATTATTTAAAGAGAAAAAGCGTTTATAGTCAAGGATATTTTGAGAATAACTTAGTCTTTATAGGACAGATAAATAATGTGTTTATAAACTCTATAATTAATCTCAAATATAAGCTAATCAATCTTATTGACCAAAGTGTAGAAAGTCCCTATAATGAGCTCTATAAGGCATTATTGTTAGGGGAAAGAGATAGACTTC
The DNA here is from genome assembly GCA_016278415.1 of Halanaerobiales bacterium. The sequence continues at coordinate 4,067 of JADQBV010000316.1, read as the reverse complement.
CAGAAGAATGGGATCAATCCTTCACTTTGGCAGGGTTAAACCATCTCTTGGCAATTTCAGGTCTCCATGTAGGATTCATTGTTTTGATACTTTTATATTTTTTAAATCTTTGTAAATTACCAGTAGGTTTACGGAATTTGATTTTATCATTAATCATTGTTCTATACATAATACTTACTGGCTTTAGGGCCTCTGTATTTAGAGCAGGTTTATTATCCATTACATTTATTTGGGCTCCTTTTTTTAATCGCAAAGGTGATGTTTTAAATATTCTAGGCATGACTGCGCTTTTAAATCTACTAATTAATCCCTATCAACTATTCTCAGTAGGTTTTCAGTTGTCATATTTTATTCTCTTAATGATAGTATTGTGGTATAAGTTATTGAAAAAACATATTAGTTCTGTTATTTCTGTATCTACTAGTGCTCTTTCTATATCAACTGCTGCCTTATTAGGCTCATCACCTTTTACAGCATACTATTTTAATATCTTAACACCAGTTGCTATAATATCTAATATCTGGGCTATACCATTGATGGGACTTCTTGTGTCGGTGGCATTAATTGGGGTTATCTTGGGATTTATTCATCCCATATTTACTGCTGTTATATTGAAAGTACTCATTTTACCTACAAAATTATTAATCTTTGGGACCCGGATGATGTCGTCAATACCATATGGAAATTTGGAAGTAGCTACACCATCTGTTATCACATTAATCTTCAGTATTTTATTATTATTATTATTACCATTTCTTTTAAATAAAAGAAAGATTCCTTATAATGAAAGAAAAAGAAAAAAACATATATATTATCTAACTATTTTTACTTTGCTTTTTATTTTTATAACAATTATCACGCCATTAATGAATAAGAATCTAGAAATCAATTTTATATCTGTTGGACAAGGTGATAGTATTTTACTACGTTCACCAGATAATCATTATGTGATGATTGATGGAGGTGGGTATTTAGGATATTATACTGATATTACACAAGGGGAATATACCGTTCTTCCGTACTTAAAGCACAAAGGTATTAGGACATTAGACATAGTTTTTATTACACATTTTGATGCTGACCATGCTATAGGTATATTAGATATATTAGAAGAGCGTAAAGTAAATCTTTTGGTGTTACCCTATAATTTTGAAAGAAATCAAATCGCAGCTAGAATAGTTGATCAAGCGGTCAGTTCTAATGTTCCTATAGTTATGGCAGGGGAAGGAGATTATTTTGAATTAGGTGAGCTTATATTAAATTTATATAATCCTGAGTTTGAGCAGAAATCCATTTCCCGCAACGGAAATTCATTGGTTATTAAAGTAGATTATAGAAATTTTTCGGCATTATTGACTGGGGATTTAGAGGAAGATGGAGAAAGAAGGCTGGCCAATTATGGTTCTATATTAAATAGTGATATCTTGAAGTTTGGTCATCATGGAAGTAATAGTTCATCTACTGAAGGTTTTTTAGAGCAGGTTGAGCCACAACATGGGGTTATATCAGTCGGCAATAACAACTATGGCCATCCCTCAGATGAGGTACTATCCCGTGCACTTGCTAATGATATATCAGTATGGAGGACTGATATACATGGTGCTATTATGATAAGGAGTGATGGTTTCTATTATAGTATAGAAGGACATATGAAAGAATAGTATATTTACATAAATTTAATGAGCGGGATTTTCCCGCTCATTATGATAAGAGTCTATTACATTATAAGGGTTTATAAAAATATTATTTCTATTAGTTATTTTTTAAACTTTAATCTTTATTTTATTAATATTGTTGATTACCACCCTGTCCAGCTAGGTTGTTTTCATATGCCTCAACCATTTTTCTAACCATATGACCACCAATAGAACCAGTATCTCTAGTGGTAAATTCACCCCAATATCCAGTCTGCGGAACAGGTATTCCGAGTTCTTGAGCTACTTCAAATTTAAACTTTTCCATTGCTTGTGCAGCTAAAGGATTTACAAGAGTATTACTTCTTTGTCCAGCTCCCATGATTTCACCTCCTTTAAAGTACTATTAGTATTGTTTGCAATTTTTAAATGTCTATACTAGTATTAATTGGAAGAAGCGTAAGGAATGTAGAATAGCTACGGTACTGGGAATTTTTTTATTCAGTAAAGGGCTAACTGTGTTCAAATATAATTATAGTAATTGCAAAGTTTCAAAAATCAAATTAAAAAACAATTATTGGGTTAAGAGGGCGAGCATTTTCTCGCCCTCAGTTTATATTATCTACTTGTTAGAAAAAATTATATTGTCATCAACTTATCATCAGCAGCTTTTACTATAGATATTCATAATGGAAATAGTAGATATAACTGGTATTTTAATTAGAGCGATTTTTGAAATTATGAATAAAAAATAGTTTTATTAGCTTATTGCTTTAAAGTATGACAATTGATTATTAAATTGTTTTCATCTAACAAGTAGTTCGTTATTATAATTTGCAGATAAGGTGATTTTTATGTTAATATAATTATGGTAAATGTTAAATTGATAGGGAGTTTTTTAATAGTAAATTTGGAAGAAATGGGTTGATCAATTATGGGTAGTCTAAATGCAATTTTAAAAAAATCGTTAAATGAATTAAAACCATTATATATTATTTCTAGTGAAGATAGATTTATATTAAGTAGTTTTAAAGAAATGTTTGTGGAAAAATTTATTGATGAGAGTATTAGGGGATTTAATTATACATACATAGAAGAGGTTGAAGATTTCCCTGTAGTACTAAAAAACCAAGCAAACACGCCACCGACTATGGCAGAAAAAAGATTTATAATAGTCAGGACTGCTGAGTATTTTACTGCTAAGCAAAGTAATGAAGAGTTAATCATCTCACTTTTTAATAACTTCCCAGAGACCACAGTTTTAGTTATACTAGTTGATGGTAAGGTAAATAATAGACTTAAGGTTGTCAATGAGGCAAAAAAGATTGGTGAGGTATTAAAAATTACTCCACCAAAATATGCTGAGTTAGATAAATGGATCGTTGCAGAGTTTAAAAAAAGAGGAAAGCACATTGATAGAACAAGTGTGAATTTTTTAGAGCAAATGTTTAGTAACAACTTACAACGCCTAGAAAGTGAAGTTGAAAAAATATCTTTATATAAAGTTGAAGATAATAATATTAGACTTGAAGATATATTGCAGATTGTGAGTAAGGATAAGTTAATTGAAGACAATTTGGTTTTTTCTCTTACAGATGCATTGATGTCCCGCAAGACCGGTGAGGCTATTAAGGTATTAAAACAGATGTTAAATGGTGGAGCAATTCCCTTGGTAATACTTGGAACAATGATTTGGCAGATTAAATTATTGTTATCAGTTAAAGTTTTAAAAGAACAGGGTAATAATATCGATAACATTGCAAAAATACTCAAGAGTCATCAGTATCCAGTGAAAAAATGTTATAGATATAGTAATAATTTTTCTGAAAGTGATTTGGAAATGATGATGGAGGGCTTTTTAGAAGCAAATAATAATATAGTTACTGGTAAATATGAACCAGAATTAGCCTTAGAGTTAGCTGTTATAGGAGGCGAATAACAAGATTTGTTAACCGACTTCTGCTTTCAGTCGAAACTGTGAACACTTTTAATGTTCACTCGGTTAATATATGTATATGCTGGGTTAATAAGTTCTCTAAAATTAAAGGACATTACAAATTTACTGATATTAGTAGAATAATAGTGAGTAAAAAAAGAGGTCTATTCTAAGAATAGACCTTTGACTTTTTATGTTATCTTATCACACATATAACTATGCAATTTTATTATACATTTTAGTTAGACGAGATTTTTTTCTTGAAGCATTATTTTTATGGATAATACCTTTTTTGGCGGCTTTATCAATAATCTTGATAGTTTCCTGCAATTGGTCTTTTGCTTCAGCTGCATTTCCTTCTGAAATTAACTTTTCAAATGATTTAATGGAACCTTTCAGTTTATTCTTCCATTCTTTATTACGCTCAGTACTTTTAGCGGCAGTTTTAACTCTTTTCTTTGCTGATTTAATGATTGGCATCCCATTCACCTCCTATT
>JADQBV010000148.1 GCA_016278415.1 Halanaerobiales bacterium | reverse complement strand
GAGGCTGTCAGGAAGAAGTCTAATATACCTATCATAATAATTAGTGCTAAGACCGGAGAAGATGCCAGGATTATAGGTATAGAATTGGGTGCAGATGACTATATAGAAAAGCCTTACTCGATAAAAGAATTATTGGTACGTGTTAAGTCACAACTACGCAGGGCTTATGATTTAAATGTAGATGTAGATAAGATTGTGGATGGTGATCTGGTCATTGATAAGAAAGCAAGGCAAGTTTTTATCAAAGACCAGCCTATCTCCCTGGCATCTAAAGAATTTGATCTCTTAAAAATATTGCTTGAAAATAAAGGGAGAGCAATGCATAAGGAAAAGCTGTTTAACATGGTATGGGGCATAGATAGTGAAAGTGACTTTTCAACACTTACAGTACATATTAATAAAATTCGGGAGAAGGTCGAAAAAAACCCCAAAAAACCAAAATCTATCGTGACTGTATGGGGAGTAGGGTATAGGTTTGAGGGATTATAATGAAAAAAATACTCTTGATAACAAGTGGATTATGGCTTATTACTATCCTAATTGTAATAGTAGTCATAAATCAATTTAATGTAGATGAAGAGACTTATAAAATCAATATAAATAGAATACACAGTGGTTTAAGTAGTGATTGGGAAGCTAACCAATATTTTATTAGTAATTTGTCTAAAGAAGAACTGGGGATAATCTCGGATATTATGCTGATCGAGTACAAGGACTCAGGTGGGATAATAAGAGGATTTACACATCAAAGTAATAAAATGACGGCTTTAATTAATATAAGTGGAAGAAAACTGGACAATTTTTTTAAAATAAGTGATATTTACAATAAACCAGCTGTTTATCTACCTGTTGAAGGTAGTAGTTATTTAGTTAAATATAGTATTGAGACAGCTGCTGATAGAAAATCAACTCAAATGCTTGTGATTATCTCTATTATTATAACGATTTTGTTTTTGCTTTTTATTGGAGGCTTATTATATATCTATAAAAATATTATTCTGCCTATGAAAAGGGTCTCTTTGATCCCAAAGCAGCTGGCAACTGGTTATATTGAGAAACTGACCATGTCTCCTAAAAATCAGTATTTCAATGAGTTTATTTGGGGTCTTGATATGTTACGGGAAAAACTAAAGGATGAAAAAAACCGAAATTATATACTTGAAAAAGAGAGGAAAACTTTGGTGGCTAGTCTTTCGCATGATATTAAGACACCCCTTTCTTCTATTAAAAATTATACAATTGCTTTAAAAGAAGGGGTTTATAATAAGCCTTCAGCACAAAATAAAGCACTCGTAATTATACTTGATAAAACAGAAGTAATCGATAAATTGACTAAAAAATTGTTGAAATCATCAATACAGGAGATTAATGCCAGTGGAGAAACTGTTGAGATAGAGGGAACTTATATGTCTGAGATAGATCAACGTTTAAACCAGATTATCTATCAAAAAATAGATTTACTTCACATGATATATAAGGCACCTGTACTTAAGGAAAACTTGTTAGTAGAGGCTAATTTAGATGCCCTTTCTCAAGTCTTTGATAATATAGTAGAAAATGCTATTAAGTACGGAGATTTGCATCAGATCGAAGTAAGCTATTATATTGAAGACTATTACCAAATTATCACTATTGAAAATAGTGGGAAATCAATAGCAGAAAATGAAATAAAACATATTTTCACCAATTATTATAGAGGATCAAATATCAAAGAACAGCCTGGACATGGTCTCGGTCTTTATATTTGTAAAAAGATGATGCAGTCTATGGAAGGGGATATCTATGCCCAGAACTCTGAAAAAGGTGTTAAATTTGTTGTCGTCATTAGACTTGCAAGTTAGCTAGTGATAAGATTTTTTTTGTAAAAAAGAGAGGAATATAATGTGTCAAGATATAGAGTCTCTTTTACTGGAGGCTCTTTTTGTATATAAATACTGGAAAAAGTAAGAGCAGTACTAAAGGAATGATAGTATCTTTGGAGAATACAATTATTACAGGATAATATGTTATTGAGGTGAGGTAATACAAATGGCAGCGGAAAATAAGATAAATAATAAGGATAATGTTAATGAAGTTTCCAGGGCACCAAAGGATCCAGTTGAAAAGCGGAGTGGATTTTACATTATGTTAGACACAGTTATTGAGGCTAGCACCCGTAATGAAGGTAAGCCTTCACAGGAAATTTATTTAGAGGAACGTTTAAAAAGCAAAGCAAAATTGGTAGGTGGTGTTAGCGATGGTGAATTATTAGAACTCCTGGGGAACTGTAAGGGATTTCATCAACTAGTTCACAGTATTGGGGTATCTGTAAAGGTGGATAACGACTACACTGGAACAATGAATTTTGTATTGCAAAATTGGGGGAAAGAGAATATTTATGAGACAGGGACAAAATTACGAATACCATGTCCTACTAATGGAACGGAGATGGTCTTGAAATTGGAAGATTACGAATGGTCTCCTGGTGATGATGTGCCTGGTAAATTTGCTTTTGAATTTGATAGTGTGGGTAAAATAGCAAGAGCTACAATCAAGTTTTATCTAAATGATGGCTATGATGTACCTGAATTAAGTACAGAGCCAGCGGTGGAATTTGACTCAGAAGGATATCAAGAAATGATCTCCAGGTCTTTATTAAGCAAAGGTAATAACAAAAGGCTAAAAGAAGTAATAGAAAAAGTAGAAAAAGGCGAAGATGTAACCATTGCTTATATTGGTGGCTCAATAACCCAGGGGGCTGCGGCTAAACCTATAAATACAAATTGTTATGCATACAAATCATACTTGAAATTCAAGAATATGTTTGGTCAAAACGGTGGCCAAAATGTGCATTTTGTGAAAGCTGGAGTTGGTGGTACTCCATCTGAATTAGGTATTATTCGTTATGAACGGGATATTTTAAGAAATGGCACAGTTGAACCAGATATTGTTATAGTTGAGTTTGGAGTAAATGATGATGGTGATGAAACAAAAGGAGTTTGCTATGAGAGTTTATGTTTAAAAATTCTATCTGGAGATAGTAAACCAGCCGTTGTTCTACTATTTAGCGTATTTGAAGATGATTGGAATTTACAGGATAGGCTTTCTCCTGTGGGAAAACATTATAAATTGCCTATGGTAAGTGTGAAGGATGCGGTGGTAGAGCAGTTTGGGCTAACTAGGGCTGAAGGAAATATTATATCTAAAAGACAATACTTCTACGATATTTATCATCCAACGAATGATGGTCATATTATAATGGCTGATTGTCTTTCTTACCTATTTTCCGAAACCAAAAAGGCCTGTAAGGATGAAAATGACATTGTCACAGATAAAGAACCTATTATCGGGAATTACTTTAGAGATATCCGATTACTGGATAGAAAAGCAAATACCGATGTGGCAAAGATAGAAGAGGGAGGGTTTCAAGAAATAGATACTGATCTTCAGATGGTAGAGATGGATATCGATTCCTTTGGAACAGCCGAATTTCCATTCAACTGGATGCATACATCTTCATCAGGTAAAGAGAGTTTCAAAATGATAATCAGAAGTAGTAGTCTCATACTTGTTTATAAAGATTCAGGAAACAGTGAATTTGGCAAAGCTGATATTTTTGTGGATGGTAAATGTGTAAAAACTGCAGATCCCCATATTAATAATTGGACACATTGCAATCCAGTCATCTTGTATCAGGAAGAGGTTTGTGAGAGACATTTGGTAGAAATCAAGATGGCTCCCTGTAATGAAGACAAGAGTTTTACTATCCTCGGGTTTGGGTACACCATGTGACCGGAGCAGTATTATTACTCCTACAGGCTTAATATCACCTCCACCGGTTTTATCTGAATCTATATCCTAATTATAGCTTTTATAGGTATAGTTTTATTAAAAAAAGCACCTGTCTAGCCAATTATTTCATCGGTGAATAGGTTTTTTTGTTAAGTTCCCACTAGTGGAGTAGTTTATAGTTACTTAATCCTCAACTTTCTGGGTATACTCAGGTTTTTCATCCCTTAAATCTATATATAATGAGCCGTCTGTATTTAAACTAGCTAACATAACCTTTGAAATATCATCAATACCCTGTTGATATAATTCCTTATACAGCCAACTGATATCTAGAGAGTTTTGTTTTAGGTTTTGATCTAAAACATCTCCATCTTTTATTATCTCTGTAGCCAGACCCTTATAATTAGTCTTTAGGTTTAGGTCTTTAGGAGTAACAGGGTTGTAGGGGGTTTTCTTTAATACACTTAGTTTCCCATCTGCTTCTAAAACAGCAAACTCCACTTCATTAATATCAAAAACTTTGTTTTCACGTAACTGCATTTCTAAGGCATCTAAAGTGTATCTTGATTTGAACATGTTTTCTTCTAATATTTTACCATTTTGAATAATGACTATTGGTTCCCCTTTGAACAATTTTCGCATTTTTAAATTTTTTACTGTAAGAAAGCCAAGCCCCAGGGTACATATAACTAGAATAACTGGACTGACTAATACAGCATGTCCTTTGACTTGATTAACCACATATGCACCTGCAATTGTTCCGATTGTTACACCTGTTACAAAATCAAAGAAAGTGATCTGTGCCAGTAGCTTTCTGCCTACTATTCTTGTTAAGATTACTAACATCACAAAAATTATAATTGTTGTCCAGATTGCTTCAATGTATTCCTGCATATAATTTGATCAACTCCAATATAAGATTTTATAGCCTGGAAGGGTAATAGGGCTACATTAATGTTATACGTAAATTTTAACTCTGATAGTTGAGTTTTAAAGATAAAAGGTAAGATTAGTTTTTACTTTCCCCAATTTATAGATAAATATACAATAATATTAGTATAGCTTGTATCCTTATGCATACTATGGTATAATTTCACCAAATGATATATTAATACAAAAAATACCTAAAACTTTTGACAGGCGGTGTTTTAGATGTTATCTGTCTCAAA
>JADQBV010000285.1 GCA_016278415.1 Halanaerobiales bacterium | reverse complement strand
TTATCATGTCTTCCTTGATACATTTCCTGCCACTCATCAAACTCAATTTCATTCCATTCAATATCTTCTATGCCACCCATTTCTTTATATTGGTTTTCTTGATATCTAACTTCATTCAAAATACAATATTTCCCCTCATTATTATAAAAGAGATTATAATCTGAGATTGCAAATCTATTATCTCCCCAATTTTGGAAATAATAAATATCTCCAGAATTATAAATAATATTCTTTTTACTCTCCAGATCACGATTGGGATTATTCATTTCAAATGTACCCAGAGCAGCTCTGTACACATTATTATCAGCAATAATATTATTTACAATGATGTCTTCAATCCCTTTAGCATAAATAGCGTATAATAAACGGCCTTTTCCCTCTTGTTGTAATCCTTCAATTAGATTATTTTCAACTCGACAGTAATCAGCACAGTCATCAAGATATATTGCAAATCCAAAAGATAAGTATATATTACAATCATGAATATGATTATTCCTGATAATATTACCAGCACTTCCCCCCCAAATTTCAATAGCACCTGTATCCTGTGAATCAATATTTGCTCTTGAAACATCATTATATTCAATAATATTGTCCCTGTTGTAACCTGTATATAGAATATTATCTCTTTGACGCTCTTCATCAGTTATATCTTTTTTTAATCGATAAGATTTAAGACTAATTGAATAACGCGGAGTATTATCAATCCTGTTATGAGAAATAATATTTTTCCCACTCTGAATTAATTGAATTCCTGCACCATGCCCTACCAATTGACCAGTATCATGGATATAATTATTCGATATTTCATTTTCTCTGCTTGAAAAACATTCTGGTTCTGCTATCCCCTCAATCTGTATTCCAGTATGACCGATATATTCGATATAATTACCATATATCTTATTGTTTCTGGATAAACCCTTTAAATATATCCCGTGCAATCCAGTGTTATGTATATGGCAATTTTTTATCTCAATCCCAACAACATTCTCCATCTGAATAGCCCCTTTTAAATTTTGGCAACTATCTTCAGTCTTTACCTTTATTATTTCCTCATTAAGATCTGAATAGCCAATAGTTAAGCCATTCATACAAATATCAGAAACAGGATTTTGTCTACTATTACCTTTAAACTGAATAATTCTATCCATCATGGGAATGATTATTTTCTGATCTTCTATTGGTAACTTTCTAGGCTGATAATATAAAATACCCACTTCTCTGTCATAATAAAATTCACCAGGTTCTGTTAAAAGTTCTAGGCTATTCTGAATAAAATATCTAGAACCACAACCAATATCATAAATAGCTTTATTTTTGAGAGAAATAACACGCTGATTATAATCTATATCAGCAATATTTATTGTATTTGTGTACCAATTCCAGTCTCCTTCTCTTCCCCCAGGCCAAAGATATGCCTGGAGACCATCTGTATCTTTTAAAAGTGGTAAGTCTTCTACACCAAACCTAAATTTACATCTAGAATAATCATCTACCATTTCCGTAACTTTATTATACCCTTTTAAAGGGTAACGAGCTTTATTAGCCTTGATACTGTTCTCATAAAGAGTATTAAAATCAATCCCTTCTCCTACTTCTATCATATAAATTTTTTCATTATATTTACTCCATCCTTTAATTATTTTCCCACCATTAATAAAAGGAACCTCTTTACAATAATTAGTGTATATTACTTTATAACCATCCCTACCACCATCAACTTCATCAAAAATTAAAGGCTTCTCTAGATTATAATTCCCACCTCTAATAAAAACCTTTATATCTGAATTCATCCCCTGCATAATAGCATACCTGACTTCTTCCTTCGCTCTTATAATTGTACGAAACGGTCCTCGGCCACCACCAATGTGATCAGGTGCTGTCCCTGACCACTTATCATCTCCCTCCAGAGATACATAATACTTTATCTTGCTTTCCTTCATTGTTTTCACCCCATAAATTCAATTATTAGTATGTAATGCCCTTATTTTTATAAGGGCATCAATTAAAAAAGTTTAATTGGAATAATATATTGTATTATTATCCCTTAACAGAGCCAATCGTTAATCCCTTTGCGAAATACTTCTGGAAAAATGGGAAAATCACTAACATAGGACCGGCAGCTATTAAAACCATTGCCATTCTAGCGGATTCTCCTGGCAGCTGACTAAATATTTCTCTAGCACTAGGAGGTAATTTATCCATCTGATTTACTAAAAAGTTCATATCCATTATAATCCTTTGCAGTAAGTATTGAAGAGGATACAACTTATCTTCAGTAATATAGAGTAGAGCCGGGAACCATTGATTCCAACGTCCCAGTAAGCCAAAAAGGGAAATCGTTGCAATAACAGGTTTTGATAGTGGTAAAACCAATCTAAAAAAGATAATAAATTCACTAGCACCATCTATTTTCGCCGACTCAAATATAGAAACAGGTAGTTTTTGGAAAAAGGTGCGAATAATGATTATATGATAGGCATTTACCAGATAAGGGAGTATTAATACCCAAATTGTATTTTGCATCTGCAAGTATTTAGTTATCAGGATATATGAAGGAACCAACCCTCCACTAAAAAGCATCGTAAAAAAGATGTAAAAGGTTATAATACTTTTATATTTAAAATCCTGTCTGGATAAAGAATAAGCACATAATGCCATCATAAGAACACTGATAAAAGTCCCTAGTCCTGAAACTATAATTGATATCTTATATGACTGTATAATTTGGCCAAGATCTGCAAAAATAAATTTATACGCAGTAAAAACAATATTTTTGGGAATAAATCTATATCCATAGTGTGAAATGTCTGTTTCACTAGATAATGATATTGAGATCAATAATACAAATGGAATTAAAATTGTTAGCGAATAAAGAATCATAGAGATATGTATTATCATTAGTCTTTTTCGTTCATTTTGCCTGTCTATAATAGCCATTATTTTCACCTACCTTTAAATATTAAAAGAGAGCATTTTCAGGGCTTGTTTTTCTAATAATATAATTTGTTACAATCACTAAAACAAATCCCACAAATGATTGATAGAGACCTACTGCAGCCGACATGCCAAAATCACCAATATCCCTTAACATCCTAAAGACATAAGTATCAATTACATCTGTACTAGAATATAATGCAGGAATATTACGTGGTATCTGATAAAAGAGACCAAAATCTGCTCTGATTATATTTCCTAATCCCAGTATAAATAAAATAATCATGATTGGAACGAGTAATGGAAGTTTAATATATCGTATTTCCTGCCATTTACTAGTTCCATCTATTGCTGCAGCATCAAACAATTCAGGATTTATACCCATTAAAGCAGCATAATATATTATCGAACCCCAACCCGCTGTTTTCCATAAATTTATAAACAGCAGTATAAAGGGCCATAATCCTGATCTAAAATACCATTGTATCGGTTGTCTTCCTAAATATTGCACAAGCTGATTCAAAATACCATATGCAGGGTTTAGAAAGGCATATGATATAAAACTTACAACTACCCAGGATAAGAAGAAAGGGAGTATCATAATTGTTTGATAGGCTTTAGTAAATACCCTTCTTTTCAACTCAAACATAGCCAGAGCTATGGTAAGAGATGCCAGGTGACCACAAAACATAAATAGTAGATTTAATCCTACTGTATTTCGTGTTACAATCCAGGCCTTGGCAGAGGCAAAGAAAAACCGAAAATTTTCAAAGCCCACCCATTCACTTCCTAAAAAACCAAGATCATATCTAAAATCTTTAAAAGCTATTATAATTCCGATCATCGGCAGATAAGCAAATATCAATAAGTGTATTATTACAGGGGCACACATTAAGAGAAGGTGTCGATCATCTTTTTTCTTTAATCTATTTTTATTTATTAAATTATTTTTAAATATGCTAGTGGTAATTTTTTTAATTATATTCACGTTTTATCCTCCCTCTTGCAATTTTTTCTAAGTTATAATATTTACCTGCTCCCAGAGGGAGCAGGCCTTTTAATTATTATTTACCTTCTTTAAGCCATTCGTCAACCTGATGTTGTATTTCCTCTGCAACTTCTTTACCTCCAAGTTCCAGTTCTTTTTCATATTGTTTTTTTAATGATTCGATATAACTTTCATCATCATCCAAATCCATCCACCTTGAAAGAGGTGACTCTAGGGCTTTTACTCTAGCTAGTACCATCTTAAATGGTTCAATGTCAGGATAAAAACCCCTTAATTTAGATACTTTTGCTTCCCTGTTCAGTCTATCAGTCTCTTCCCAGTCAGCTAAAGACTGTCCCTCTAATAAATAATCATTAAATACATTACCAAACATCCAATTAGCATTAGGTTGATATCCGCTATTCTCAACATGTTTAATTATTTCTACACCATTATCTTCACCAACAACTTCAAAATGATCACCCTCAAAACCCTGACATAACAAACGATATAATTCTTTATCTGTATTAAGTAATTCTATTAATTTAATAGCCTTATCCGGGTTTTTAGAAGTAGTACTAATAGCAGTCATGGTAGCATCCCCAGCTTTCATCGCCAAGTAAGGATCTGAATAAGATATTAATCTCAAATCCCTGTTATATTGAGCTTCATATTCTACCTCACCACCTGGTTTATATACCTCTTCCCAGATAGCATATTTACCTGAACGGATATCAGGATCAATATTTTTAACAGTAGCAATATCTGGCCTGATATAACCCCTCCTGGCCCATTCTCTATGCATTAAATCTAAATCAAGTGATTCTTCATTTATATTATCATAAATACTACCATAATATACCTTGTAACCAGGTTCATCTATTTTAATATATGTCTCTGTACTTCCGATAGCTTCATATATAAACATACTAGAGGCTTCATATGGTTCTATTGTATACAAGTCAGGATATTTTTCTTTTACTTCCGGTAAAAATTGTGCTATATCCTCATATTTGTTAATTTTATCAGCAGTAATACCCACATCTTCGGCTATTTCCTCAGGAATAACAAAACCCCTCTG
>JADQBV010000210.1 GCA_016278415.1 Halanaerobiales bacterium | reverse complement strand
TTCAGCAAGTAAGACCTATAGCATATGGTACAGCACTTGTTTTGATTGTATTAGTGGTTATTATGAATTTAACCGCAATTATAATCAGGGCCAGATTTACTAAGAAATTTTAATTTTATATTTAGTAACTCAAACTTCGCAGTTACTATAATTATAAATGAAAATCGTGGTTAGCCATTTGCTGAATAATCGTTGAAAAAGCTCCAGTACCGCATGGAAGGCTATAAATGGTTAACAAAATTCTGTCTGAACGTAGAGTAGCGAAGTGAGTTTATTTTGTTATTTATAGCCTGGAAGAGGAACTGGGAATTAGCTTTTTCCCGTGCATGAAGTCATGGCTAACCAGGCTCTATGCGATAAATTCATCTGCGAAGTTTGAGTTAAGTAATATTAATCTTTTTAATATAAGAACTTTTAGGCATCTATAATTCTACTAATTAGATAGTCTTTTAACAGCTAGTTACTGTTTATTTAATTATATTTGGGAGGAGTAATTCTTATGGCTGGTGTAAATAAAATAGAGGTGAAAGACCTGGATTTTTATTATGATGATTTTCAAGCATTACAAGATATTAATCTAGAAATAAAAGAGAATAAAGTTACTGCCTTAATAGGTCCATCTGGTTGTGGAAAGTCAACATTTTTAAGAACCCTTAATAGAATGAATGATTTAATTGAAGGAAGTCGTGTAGAGGGGAAAGTTATATTTGATGGTGAGAATATATATAAGAAAGATACTGACGTAGTGGAATTAAGAAAAAAGGTTGGTATGGTTTTCCAACAACCGAATCCCTTTCCTAAAAGTATTTTTGATAATGTAGCATATGGTCCACGTATCCATGGAGTTAAGAACAAGGATGAACTGAACGAGATAGTTGAGACAAGTTTGAAAGGTGCTGCACTGTGGGATGATGTTAAAGATAGATTACACGAATCTGGGCTAAGTATTTCTGGTGGGCAACAGCAGCGTTTATGTATAGCTAGGGCTTTAGCTGTGAAACCTGAAGTCCTTTTAATGGATGAACCTGCTTCGGCACTAGACCCTGTAGCAACGGCTAAAATTGAAGAATTAATTGATATTTTAAAGCAAGATTATACAATTGTTATAGTTACACATAGTATGCAGCAAGCCGCTAGGGTTTCAGACAATACAGCATTCTTTTTAATGGGTGTGGTAGTTGAATTTAATAAAACGGAAAGAATATTTGAGAATCCCTCTGACCAACGTACTGAGGATTATATAACTGGCCGTTTTGGATAAGACTGTTCAAGATATGTTCCTTTACTCAATGGCAGCACCTTAACTTCGTTTCGGAATATCTATTTCACTTAGGTATATATATAATGATCGATTGATAGAATAAAACTTAATATATTAAGGGGTGGAATTATGCGAAAGAGTTTTCATGAATCATTACGAGATTTAAAGAATGATATGTTGAAAATGGGTAGTATGGTGGAAGATTCTATAAATAAAAGTGTTCATGCCTTAAAAGAAGGTGACCTAGATTTAGCACAAAAGGTTAAAGACGAAGATGATAAAATAGATGATATGGAAATAATATTGGAGGAAAAATGCACTAAATTAATTGCATTACAGCAACCAGTGGCTAAAGATTTGCGCATGATAATTGTAATATCAAAACTTGTTACTGACTTGGAACGGATAGGAGATCATGCCTCAAATATTGCTAATATGGTCCTTGAAATAGGAGATCAACCATTAATAAAGCCCTTAATTGATATCCCACGAATGACTGAAATAGTCACTAGACGCTTAAGAGAAAGCATCGATGCTTTCGTAAATATGGATATTGACTTAGCAAAAACAGTAGCACGTGAAGATGAAGAAATAGATGTTATAGATGAGCAGATACTGAGGGAATTGTTAACATTTATGATGGAAGATCCTAAAACGATTAAACAGGCTACATCTCTGATGTTTATCAGTAGATTTTTAGAAAGAATTGGTGACCATTCAACTAATATATGTGAACGGGTTGTATATATGGTTAGTGGCGAGAGAGAAGCTTACTAGACGGGAAAGCAAATTTAAGCATCCTAAGTTGTAAATATATCGACTATAAATTGAGAGCCTATTTTGGGCTCTTTTTTTTATTGAAAATTGTATTAATAATTGTTATAATATGAATGTATTAGCACAAACTCTGCAAGATAATATAGAGGGGATTTCTATAATGATAAAAATTGATAAAGATAATAGAATGAATTTATATATGCAGGTCTATCGGCAGTTAAAGAAAGAAATTATGAATAAAGATTTAAAGGCTAATACCAAATTAAAACCTATTCGTCAGATGGCAGAAGAACTGGACATTAATCCAGCTACTGTAGTTAAGGCTTATGATCTTTTAGAGAAAGAGGATTTGATATACAAAAAGGTGGGTAGTGGAAGTTTTGTTTCCCCTATTCTGGAAGGTATATCAAATAGTAATAAACCAGCTAATGATAATAGTGAGTTGGATATGTTACAATATGGACAGATAGTTATGAATTCTGATATTAATTTTGCTAGTGCCACCCCATCACCTGAACTTTTCCCAATAAATGATTTTAAGATTGCTATAAATGAGGTTATTGATAGGGATGGAGGATCTGTCTTTACATATCAAAAGAGTCAAGGTTATTCCCCTTTACGTGAATTTATTCAAAGTTCTCTTTATCAAGAAGGTATCAATACAGATATCAGTAATATTATGGTAGTATCAGGTGCACAACAGGGAATTGATTTAGTTTCTAAATCATTAATTAATATTACGGATCAAGTAATAGTCGAAGAAGCCACTTATTCTGCAGCTTTATCTTCTTTTAAAGCTCAAGGTGCTCGCATTAAGACTGTTTCTCTTGAGAGTGATGGTATGGATATGGATGAATTAGTAGATTATTTAGAGAAAAACGATATTGCATGTCTCTATATGATGAGTAGTTTTCATAATCCTACTGGTATATGCTGGAGCGATGAAAAGAAGCAGCATTTACTTAGATTGGCAGAAAAATATGATTTCTATATTATTGAAGATGATTGCTTATCTGAGTTATATTATAGTGGTAAAAGACCTATGTCTGTTAAAAGTTTTGATTATAATGACAGGGTTATATATATAAAGAGTTATTCTAAATTATTTATGCCGGGCTTAAGGTTGGGTTTTATGGTATTACCTAAAAAATTAATTACCTCAATCTTATCTGCAAAATACTCAACTGACATTTCAAGTTCTGGATTGACCCAAAGGGCTTTTGATTTATTTATGCGTCAGGGTTTATGGGATAGGCATCTACAAAAGATAAGGATTATATTTAATCGACGTTTTCATCTCATGAAAGAAAAAATAAGATACTTCCATCCTGATGTAAGTCTTATTTTTGGGCCTCGAGGGGGTTTATACTTTTGGATGTCCCTACCTGTGGGTAAGAGTAGTGATAATTTTTATTTAATGGCATTGAAAAATGGAGTTGCTTTTTTACCTGGCAGTGCTTTTATCTTAAGTGAGAGAAGTACACCCTTTTTCCGTTTGAGCTTTGCTGATGTAAATGAAAAGGATATTAAAAAGGGCATGGATATAATGATAAAGTTAACACAAAAATTTATAGATGAAGGTGACAAGAGACGAGATTATATGCCATTATTGTAAGTAATTAAAGCATTAAGGGAGATGCATTTTACAGCATCTCCCCCTTAAAGGAATTGGATGTTTATAGATGGCCTTTATATGACCCTTATTTGATATTCATGTTACGGAAAATCCGATGACCTTATTTAATTATAAGAATATATAAACAGCAATCCCTTTAAATGTAGTATAAACACTTTTATTTTTTCTATACATTTTTTTAAAAATATTAAAAACCTTTTAAGAAATTTTCAACTTCTGTATTTGTAAAGTCTAGTCCTAATAGTTCATCTTCGATATCCTTCTTGTTTTCAGGTATATAAGTTACTAACATTTCATTATTCCCATCTATTTGTACCGGTCCAAGATCGGCAGGTAGAAAATATGTATCTCCAGGACTGAGGCTATAGACTTTTTCATTACTGCTAATTCCAGCCTGCCCCTTTAAATTCATAACTATATAAAATCTATTTCTATCTGTACCTATTTCATAAAGACCATTGACATCTATCTTCTCTGTTATAAAATAAGGACAGGCAGTTAAAAAGCTACGTCTATAGTTTTCCTCATTAATAACTAAAGGTGTACTTTTTGCCTGTAAGATTTCTTTGTCAAAATCAATTACATCAAGGGCCCTTTCAACATGTAAATCTCTGGGCTTGCCGTCTTTGCCTACTCTGTTCCAGTCATAGACCCGATATGTAGTATCAGAATTTTGTTGTATTTCGGCTAGTAAAATACCTTCTTCGATTGCATGGACAGTTCCTGAAGGCATATAGAAAATATCACCTTTTTCTACGATTACTTCATTTAAGTATTTTTCCAACTCTCCATCTTCGATTGCAGCAGCAAAATCATCTTTTTTAGTTCCTGGTTTTAAGCCATATACTAATTTAGCTCCTGGTCTTGCTTCAAGGATATACCACATCTCAGTTTTACCAAGTTCGTTTTCTACCTCCTGTGCATACTTATCATCAGGATGGACTTGTACTGATAGTTTTGCATTAGCATCTAATATTTTAATAAGTAAAGGGAATCTTTTGTTTTGGTCAAGTTCTATGTTGCCTAATATCTCTTCTGGTTTTTTTTCTATCAAATTCGTTATTTTTCTTCCTTGATAGATACCATTTTCTATTATGCTTGTTCCGTTAGGGTGTGCAGAAACTTCCCAGCTTTCTCCAATTTTATCGTTAGGCAAATCTCTAGCAAATACCTCTGCTAGCTTGTTTCCACCCCATATTTTTTCTTTATAGATAGGATTAAACTTTAAAGGGTATAGCTCCATAATTATCACTCCATTCTATTATTATATTTTTCCTATTCTATTTAAATATTCTAGTAAAATTAATAAAGTCCTTTTTCTTTTGAATTGTAT